>NZ_RZSN01000036.1:0-39910 GCF_003997315.1 Mesorhizobium sp. M1A.F.Ca.IN.020.04.1.1 | reverse complement strand
GTCGAGACGGTCGGCTGGCGCTGCGGTCCTGGTTGGCACGTGAATCACTGGGGCAGATGCGTGCCGAACGGTCGCCGGTTCATCCGGCCCGTGCGCCACTGGCATCCGGGCTTCCGGTATCACCACCGCTGGCATCGCGGCTATTGGAGCTGGTGATTGCTCTCGGATCGCCATCGACGCCCGCGCTGGCAACGGCGCGGGCTTTTTCGACTTACACGAGGCAGTCATGTCGGTGGGCTTCCCGAAAGCGGTCCTAATTTGCTGAAGTCCCTCGGCTTCGTCATCCACGGGCGGAGCGGGAGCGAAGCGGACGCGGAGACCCGAGGATCCATGCCGTTACCTTTAATCGTAGAATCCAGCGGAGCAGAATTCTGCCTCGCAGCGACGCCTCAACTTCACAGAATGGATGCTAGGATCTGCATGCGTCGCTTCGCTTCCTTGCTCCGCCCGACAATGACGAATGACAGCAGACGCCGCACCGGTCACCGATGGGCAAACGAGGCTCACGCCACCAAATCCCGCATCGGCTTCACCGCCGCCGACTCCGGAAACACCTTGTCGCCGAGCACGGCGGCGGAGAGCCCGAACTGCTCGGCAAGCAACCCCTTCAGCACCGCGCGCACATCGCTGGTCGGCGCGAGATCGCGGCCTTGGTAGAGCTGAGCCGGCTTCAGCCCCGGCCAGTCGGCGATGACGCGGCCACCTTTGATCGCGCCGCCGGCGAGCAGCACCACCGTGCCGGTGCCGTGGTCCGTGCCGACGGTGCCGTTGACGCGGGCGGTGCGGCCGAATTCGGTGATGGCGACGATCGCGGTGTCCTTCCAGCGCTCGCCGAGCCCTTTCTCGAATTCCTCGAAGGCGCCATCGAGGCCGCCGAGCAGCTTGGCGAGCCGCCCGGTGGCGCCGCCCTCGTTGACATGCGTGTCCCAGCCGTCGAAGGCCAGCGCCGCAATGCGCGGCCCGTCGTCGGCCGCCATCAGTTTCGCCGCGCCTTGCGCGGACTGGCGCATGCCGGCAGCGTTGGCGAGGCCGCCGCGGGGTTTCATCGTGCTGCCATCGAGCTGGTCGCTCATCGCCATGCGGTCGGCGTCGAGGCCCTTCTGCAGCACCGCTGCCAGCACCGGGTCGCGATGGTTGTAGAGGTCGAGCACACGCTCCGCCAGCGCATCGCTGGGCGTCGGCAGCGCCTGCGGTGCCCAGCCGAGCACGGGTGCTGCGCCACGGATCACCAGCGGCATCGATGGGCCCACCGCCAGCCCGCCGAGCTTGGCCACTCTTTCACCTGCCGGGAGGCTGGCTATCGCCCGATTCAGCCAACCGGTTGTGGCGTTGCCAGGGCCCGGCAGGCCGCTCTCCAGCACATCCTGGCCGTCGAAATGCGAGCGGTCGCGGTAGCCGGTCGCGGCCGCGTGCACCGCGGCCGCCTGACCTGCCTTGAACAGCCGCGCGAACACCGGCATCGCGGGATTGATCGCGAAGAAGCTGTCGAGCGGCAGCGCCGCATTGGCGCCGGAGAGCGACAGCGCGATGTCGCCATGCAGGCCGGCATAGTCGGGGTCACCGAGCGGGCCGATCGTCGACAGCCCATCCAGCGCGCCGCGCAATATGATGACGATCAGGCGCGGATCGCGATGGTCGGCGGCGCGGGCGAAGCGTGGCAGACAGGCCCAGGCAAACAGCGCGCCGCCTGTCGTCAGCACGGCGCGCCGAGATGGATTCGGCGTTTCACAAAGAAGACTCATGCCGCTTCTCCATTGTTCACCGGCGTTGGAATTCCGGCGCCATCAGCAGCAGCGCCAGGCCTTGCTGTTTGGACTCGGCGCGCGCGATCGCTTGGCGCGTCTCGGCCGAGGCGGAGGCGCCGATTACGGCGGAAAGCATGTCATCGGGATTGCCGATGTCGCTGGCCTGACGAGCCGCTTGCCAGGCGATGTCGAGGCGCGTCTTGAGGCCTTCGGCGGACGCCCAGCTATCCGTCCGGTCGGAAAAGCCGTTCGGCCCGGGCGGTTGCCAGAGCGGCTCGCCCAGCGCCCTTAGCCAGCGCAGCGTTCGTTGCGGCTCTTTCCCGGCGGTGGAGCCGATCGCCCGCCGGACCGCTACGGCATAGTCCAACGGCGAGCGCCATTTTGTCAGCGGCAGCGACCAGGCTTCAGGCAGATCGACCAGTGCAAGCGCGAGCGCGCGCAGGTCGCCGTCCGTCTTGGTGAAGATCTCGGCAAGGCGGTCGACTACAGCCGCCGGCGGATCGTCGGCAATGAGATGGCGGGCAAGCTTGGTAGCGATGTGGCGCGCGGTCGCCGGCTGGCGGGCGATGTCGTTGAGCGCGGCCTCGGCCTGGCCCATGCCGCCGGCCGGGTAGGTCTTGCCGAGCAGCACCGCCTCGCCAGGCTGATGCGCATCGGCGTCGAACACAAATGTGCCGGGCTCGCCCAGGCGGCCCTTCCGTCCGGCCATCGTCCAGCCGGTGAGCGCTCCCGCGAAACTCGTGACATCCGCCTGGCTATAGCCGCCGTCGACGCCCAGTGTGTGCAATTCCAGGATCTCGCGGGCGAGGTTCTCGTTGAGGCCGCGGCCGCGCCTTTTTCCGGCGCGCGAATCCGGTCCGGTCGATTGTCGGTTGTCGAGGTAGAACAGCATCGCCGGGTGATGCTCGACGGCCAGCAGCATGTCGGCGAAGCGGCCGAGCACGAAGGGGCGGACAGCCTCGCGCTCGAAAGCGCCGGCGCAGGCCCGCACGAGTTGGCCCTTGGCGGTCGAGACGCAGAAATGGTTCGACCAGAAACCGGCCAGTCTTTCGACAAAGCCCGGTGCGGCACCGAGCGCCTTGTCGAAACGGGCTTGCGCTTCATCCCGATAGATATCGGCCTCGACCGGCGGCACGCCTGACTTGCGTTTTGCCTCGGCTGAGCCGTCCGAAGTGTCTGCCGCAGGCTGCATGGCGGGCGCTGGTTTCTCCCGCGCTGCCTTGCGCTCCGCGGCGGCGGCCATGCTGGCCTGGATCGCGGCGGTGCTGTCCAACAAGCCGGCATTTTTTGAATCGTCGGCCGAGACAAGCGCGACATCCAACAGCTCGAGCTCGGCCTTCAGATAACCGCTCGCATCGGCCGCAATCTTGCCGAGATCGTCACCAGGTTTCGCGCCAAGCCCGAAGTGGTTGAGCGCGACCAAGGCTGGATCGGGCGGAACGGCATTTGGAACGGATAGAGCCAACAGAGCCTCCGTCGGGGACCGACGCAGGTCGCGTCGGCGGCAATATCCACGGTCGAAAGGCCTTATGACGCCGGAGTCGGCATGATGAGGCCGGCAGGGGCTTACCAGCGGCGCCAGTAACGATCGCCGTGCCACGGACGCCAGGCCGGGCCGATATAGACGCTTGGGCCACCCCAGTAGTAATAGCCCGGATAGATCACGCGGCGGTTGGGCACGCAGCGACCCCACCGGTTGGGGTGCCAGCCGGGGCCGCAGCCCCAGGCCACATGCTCGACAATCGCAGGCGCCGCAGGCGCCGCAAGCGGCATTGCCGAGGCTGCACTTGCCGCGGCAGTCCCGCCGATGGCAAGCGCAGCCGCAACAGAATATTTCGTCAGACCATTCATGGGATACTCCGAAGTTTCTCGAGGTTGAACCGGCCACGTCGCGTTCGCGTGGCGGCAGGCGTGTCCCTCTTTTTCTTTGAACGGAGACGGCCGGCGCTTTCCGTCGCTCTTATGGCGTATTTTTTGCCGGGATGGGCCGCTGCCTGCCGACATGACGCAATAGGGCGTCGGCCAGCAGCTTACGGTCATCTAGCGGGCTCGACGCGGCGAATTCGACGATGCGCTGTTCCAGCCGGCTGCGGATGGTGGCGTCGGCATTGCGCGCCCGCTCCAGGGCTGCGGCCAGAGCGTTGGCGTCGAGCGTCGGCTGCTGCAAGAGGTTGGCCGCCTCACGCCGCGCCTGCTGTCCGTCGAGGATGACTGCGCGCGACTCGCGCCGGACCTCGCGCAGCGCCTGGCGGAATACCTTGCGGTCGCTGGCGGGAAGCTGACCGCCGGCCGATTCCAGCGAATAGCCGCCTCCGGAACGGCCGATCAGCCAGCCTGCACCGCCGGCGACGGCACCGATCAGGAAGACGTTCAGCACCAGCGATGCCGCGAAAAGACGAGCGCTCATAGGTCCTCCGTGTCGGCGTCGGGACCGGCATCGCCGAACGACGTTGCGTTGGCATCCATCACATAATGGTCGGACGTGGCATCTGGCGTGACAACGGTGACCAGCGCCAGCCCGACCACGGCGCCGGCAAGGCCGACGCCGGCAAGTCCAAAGCCCAGCCACCAAAACCGGCGGCGCCGCCCCTGGCTGAGCTGCGTGGTGGCCCGTGCGACAATCTCGCCATGCAGCGTCCGGCTTGGGGCCTCGACGTGATGACGGTCGAGAATGGCATCGAGCCTGCCGGCGGTCGCCAGAATGGCGCGACCCTCTTCGCTCTCCGCAAACAGCGTGGCGGCAGCCTGGTCGGCCCGCGGCCAGCGATGCAGGGCGCTGCCATAGGCGTCCGCAAGTGCAGCGAAGCGTTGGACACTCATCGCCCCGTCAGCGGCCTTTCTTTCGTCAGCCATCTCGTTTCCCCTTCCACGGGTTTGACGTGGCCACCCAAGTCCCAACCGCCGCCAGCTGCTCAGTCATCGCCATCTCCGATGAGCATGGCTTGCAGCGAGCGTCGACCCCGCGCGAGCAGGCTTTCCAGCGCATCGACGCTGACCTGCATGGCGCCGGCGGCCTCGATGTTGGACATCTCCTGATAATAGACGAGCACGATCGCCTCGCGCTGGCGCGGCGCGATGCGCAGCAGCGCCTGCTGAACGCGCCGGCCTTCGTCTCCGGCGTCGGGAAGCGGTGCCTCATCCGCCGCCTCCGGCAGTTCGTCCGTCACCCATTCGCGGCGCCGCCGCAGCCGGTCGTAGCAGAGGTTGAGCGCCACCCGGTGGACCCAGGTGTCGAAACGCGCATGACCCTGGCGCCAGCCCGAGGCATGACGCCAGATGCGCACGAAGGTCTCCTGGGCGACGTCCTCGGCCTCGGCGGCATCGCCGAGCATGCGGGTGGCGAGCGAAAGCAGGCGCGGCAGCTTGCGCGCCACCATCGCCTGCACGGCGGCTTGATCGCCGGCACCGATGCGCCGTACCAGTTCCTCGTCCGGATCGGCGCCCATCAATCGGGGCGCTCCCAATGATCATCGTGCTGCATAACCTCTCGGTCATTGCTCCTGATTGGGAGCGGTTTTGTGGCCCGGCCGTTCCTCGGCGCTCATCACGCCATCGCCGTTCTTGTCGAGCCTGGCGAAGCGCTTGGCCAAGAAGGCGTCGAGCTCCGATTTGTCGACGAAGCCGTCCTTGTTGGCGTCCATCCGCGCGAAGGATTTGGCCGGATCGCCCTTGGCCTTGCGCTGGGTCTGGAACGCCGTCCACTCGGCGAGGCTGACCTTGCCGTCGCCGTCGGTGTCCGCCCGCATGAAAGTCTTTTCCCGGCGCGCCTCGAACTTTTCCAGGGTGATGCCCGGCCTGGCGGAGGCGGATGCGATTGGCGCCGGCTGCGCCGGCGCGGTGGCAGGCGTCGCTGTCTGGGCGGCCGCGGCGGCGGCCTGCAGGCCAAGGGCAACGACAAATATCGAACGGCGGATCATGCTCTCGTCTCCGGTTGCGCATGGCCATTGGCGGCCACGCTTCAGCCGTTAAACGCGGCAACAGGGAAAATCCGTCGGTCGTTTCTGACGAGACAATTAGCAAGAGTCCGGCAAGAAGCCGGGCCGGAGCCGATCGGGAACGAGGGTGAGCGAAACTATTTCCGTTCGTCGACCACCATCAGCTGATCCGGCTTGAAGCCGGCATGTTGCGGGGTCCAGACGTCGCCGTCACGGTTGAACCAGTGGCACAGATACGTGCCCGAGGCAGCGCCATCACTCACCGTCATCTCCGGGCCTCCGGATTTTAGCCTGACGATGTCACCGGTCTTGAAAGTGTTGGGCATTTTGGCCTCCTTGCTAGAGACCGGGAGTTTCCCACCAACAGCGATTCTCGACAATGCCCGAGATTCGCTGCAAAGCCCGGAAGAGCGTGCGTTCCGCTTTCAGCCTCTGGATAAAGGAGGTCGCCTGGCCGCACGCGGCGCGCAGGAGAGGGCATCGTTGCAGCCGCGGCGATCACTCCGGCACGCCGGCGATGCCCAGCGCCTCGACGTAGCGCTCGGCGAACACCTTGTCCAGCCACGGGTTGATCTGTCTCTGCAGGGTGAGCGTGAAGGTCGGGAACGCCTCCATCAGGCGGCGCGCCGCGGCCTGCGCCTCGTCCCGCCGGTTGAGCTTGACCAGCGCCATGATCACCACGCGGTGCGAGGAGCCGTAGTTCGGCATCTCGTGCAGCGCGCGTTCTCCCCATGCCAGTGCTTCCTCGTAGCGCTCGAGCATCAGATAGCTCATCCCGATGCCGGAGAGCGCGATGCCTTTCTCGGGGTCGACCGGACTCAGCCGCATCGCCCTGTGAAAGTGCTCGATCGCCACGAGCGGGCGGCTGGAATGCGCGTTCACCCAGCCGCTGCCGGTATGGCCCTGCGCCGAATTGGGGTTGAGCAGCAGGGACCGTTCGATCGTGCCCAGCGCCATCTCGTATTCCTTCGCGCTGTAGGCGATCACCTGCGCCGCGAAGCGCAGGCTCGTGGGGTCGTCGCGCGCTTCCGCCAGCACCTCGCGCGCCATACGCGCGGCGACTCGCACATCGTCGGGTTCGTGCCAGCACTGGCTCACGGATAAGCTGCGGATATAGGCGCCGAGTGCCTTCGCCAAGGTGAAGCCCGGGTCGATGCTGAGCGCCTCGTTGGTGAGTCGGCGTACATCGGCAAAGCCTTCGCGCGTCATGCTGTAGAAGCGCGGCAGTGCGCGAAGATAGAGGTCGTAGGCGCTGATGTAGTCGGTCGGCTTCATGCGCGCCTGCTTGATCTCCTCCAGCCGGATGCTCGGCTCGACAGCACCGACGACGCTCTCGGTCACCTTGTCCTGCAAGTCGAAGATGTCGCTCACGTCGCCTTCGAAGCGGCCGGTCCAGACATGGTGACCGCTGATCGCGTCTACCAACTGCCCGCTGATGCGCACGCGCGATCCGGCTCTGCGGATGCTGCCTTCGAGCACGTAGCGGACGCCCAGCTCGCGCCCGACCTGGCGCAGGTCGACCGCCCGGCCCTTGTAGGTGAAGGACGAGTTGCGGGCGATCACGAAGAAGGAGTTCACCCGGCTCAATCCCGTGATGATGTCCTCGACCAGCCCGTCGGCGAAGTATTCCTGGTCAGGGTCGCCGCTCATGTTGGTGAAAGGCAAAACCGCGATCGAGGGCTTCTCGGGCAGGGGAGGCGGTGCAGCCACCGAGGCGCTGGCGTCGGTCTCGACGCGGTAGGCGCGCACGGGCCGCTCGATGTTCTTGAGGCGCAGGTTGCCGAGCGGGGTGAAGCCGCAGTCGAGCTTGCCCTGGAGGTGGTCGTAGGCGGTGCCCGAGACGACCACGGTCCCGGGATCGGCGGCGCTTTCGAGGCGGGCGGCGATGTTGACCCCGTCGCCGTAGAGGTCGCCGTCCTCCTCGCAGACCACGTCGCCGAGATTGACGCCGATGCGCAAGCGAATCCGCTCTTCCTCCGGCGTCTCCGCCTCGTGTTCCGCCACAGCCTGCTGGATCGCCACCGCCGATGTCACCGCATTGACGACGCTCGCGAATTCGCAGAGCATGCCGTCGCCGGTGAGCTTGACGATGCGCCCCTGGTTCTCGGAAACCAGCGGTTCGAGGAGGTCCTTGCGGTAGGCCTTCAGCCGCTCGAGCGTGCCGCGTTCGTCGCGCTCCGTCAGGCGCGAATAGCCAACCACGTCGCAAGCCAGGATCGCTGCGAGGTGGCGCTGCGTGGTCATGGCACGGCTCAGCCAGGCGCCTGCACGCGCGCCGTCCCCCGTCCATGTCCTGCCGGCTTCCATGCGCCTCACCTGCACGCTATCCATCTTTCCCAATCTCCGCCCGTCGCTGGAACGGAGAGCAACCTGACCTTGCCCTCACGAGATTCCGCTATCCAGCTTGCGAAACGTCGAGCGTTCAGTCGCGCTACAGTCAACCAACGACTCGCCCACGCAGCCTCTGGGGACGCTGACGCCACTTCCAGAAGGCGGGGGATGTTGCCTGGCTTGTGTAACCGGTTGACGCCACCGTGGCGGCGCTTTTGTATCGGCATCACACCGAACACTCACGCTTGGAGGTGCGAGGTCGGCAAGCGGCGAAATGCTGCCGTACGACGCCGCAGCGTTTCGGCTTAGGGCGATCTTGGGTGGGTTTATGGGCGAACCCAAATCCACCCGACAGGTATGGTATTGGAATTACACGCTTTTAGGAAACTGGTGCCGCTTGCGTGACTCGAACACGCGACCCCATCATTACGAATGATGTGCTCTACCAACTGAGCTAAAGCGGCCCGGGAAGCCGCTGGGCTTCCAAGATGCGCCGGTTGAATAGACTCAACCGCCAGCTAATTCAAGATGGCTGGCGGCGAAATCCTGCGCTCATGCGCGGCAATTCCGTCGCTTGCCGCTGCGCGTCAGCCTTAAGCGCCGCGCCAGCACGGCTTGCGGGCCCGCGCCGGCAGGCGTCCGATTCCGTTGCAGGCCGATCCGGCGGCGGCGACAAAAATGTTGATTCTTCAACAAAAAACGCCGAAATGGGCATTGGATGCGTCGGCAAGGCAGCCGCCCGCCCGTTGATTGACTGGTCGCCTGCGGCTAACGATCGATAACTGTGAGCGAACGCGCAGAGGGAGCTCGCTTGGACGCCATCGAGAAAGCGATCCGCAACGCCTTCGAGAAAGGCAATCCCGAGGACCGGGCGTTTCGCGAGAAGGTCTATCGCTCGGCCTTTGCCGCGCTCGATCGCGTGCTGCAGGCCAACCCCAACGTGACGGTGGAAGCCGCCATCAACCGCCGCAAGGCGGTGCAGGCCAAGATCACCGAGATCGAATCCGAATTCCTGCCGGCTGTCCAGGTCGTTCCTGACGTGACGCTTCCGCTGGACAGCGGTCCATTCGTCGGCAACGCCGCGCCGGGGCCGGCGGTCGACACGCCGAGCCAGTCTCCCGCGCCGCCGGTGGATGCCCCGCGGGGCCCCGACCAGGGGGCACCGTCGCCGTCGATTACCGTCGACGGTCCGGTGCAGCCCGACACATCGGATGCGCCGCGCTCGCGCGTGCTGCCCCGCGTGCCCGACATCATGCCGGACGAGGCGCTTCCGAACGCGCCGACGCTTGATGACTCTCCCGGAGCGTCCATCGGCAACGGCGCCGAAGTGGCGCCGGATCGCGATGAACGGCGTATCCGTGGCCGGCGCCTGCCGCTCACCGCCATCTTTGTCGCGGCGACGCTGCTGGCGGCTGCCGGCATCGGCCTCTATTTCGCCAAGCAGACCGGCGTCTTCAAGACGGCGGCTGAACTCAACACCGGTCCGCCCGAGCCGACCCCGACGCTGGAAGACGAAGACTCCTCGCAGCCAGCCGAAACCGGCTCGCCGCAGAAGCCCGGCGAGGCGGATCAGTCGAAGAACTGGATCAACGTCTTCTCGCCCAGCGATCCGACCCATGTCAGCACACCGTCCGACGCCGCCGCCGATGTCATGAAGGACGACACCGGTCAGTTCCTGCGCGTCCGCTCGGGCGCATCCGGCTCGGCCATCGCCTTCGATGTCGGCCAGGGCGTGCTGGAAAAGCTCGCCGGCAAGCATGCCATGTTCGACATCATCGCCCGCTCGGAAGAAGGCAAGGAGACGCAGATCTCGGTCGACTGCAATTTCGGCGAGCTCGGCGATTGCGGCCGCAAGCGCTATGCCGTTGGCCACGAGCGCAACGAATACCTGTTCGACGTGCAGTTCCCGAACAAGCACCCGGGTGCGGCCGGCACCATCGCCGTCAACTCCGACTTCGACAAGCAGGGCAAGTCCGTCGACATCTACGAGATCCGCGTATCGATCGCGGAGTGACCTCGGCATCGGCAGCGAGGGGCTATCTCCAGGGATGCGACCGACCTCCCCGTGATGGGAAGGTCGGCGCGAAGCGCCGGGTGGGGTGAAGCGTCGGCAGATTTCTAGCTGTCGAGCAACGCCTGCAGCGTCTCGATCCGGTCGGCCTCGGCGGAGGGCTTGTCCCAGCGCAACCGTGAGATGCGCGGAAAGCGCATCGCGACGCCAGATTTATGGCGCGTCGAGCGGTTGAGCCCTTCGAAGGCCACTTCCAGCACCAGCCCATTCTTGCGATCGGCGCGCACCGAGCGCACCGGCCCGAACCGCTCGATCGTATGGTCGCGCACATATTTGTCGATTTGCCGCAGCTCCTCGTCGGTGAAGCCGAAATAGGCCTTGCCGACCGGCACCAGCTCTTCCGATCCCTCCGGGCCTGACCAGACCCCGAAAGTGTAGTCGGAATAGAAGCTCGATCGCTTGCCGTGGCCGCGCTGCGCATACATCAGCACCGCGTCGATCGTGTGCGGATCGCGCTTCCACTTGAACCAGGGGCCTTTCGGCCGGCCGGCAAGATAGGGCGAATCCCAGCGCTTCAGCATCACCCCTTCGATGATCGGATGCGGCGGCGCCTGGCGCAGCCGCTCCAGCGTCTCCCAATCCGAAAATTCGACCAGCGGCGAAAGGTCGAAGCGGCTGGCATCGAGCGTCTGGACGAAGGCTCCGAGCCGGGTGCGGCGCTCGGCGAAGGGGAGGCTGCGCAAATCCTCGCCGTTGATTTGCAGCGCGTCGTAGCAGCGCATGAAGGCCGGATATTGCTGCTGGATTTTTGGCGAGACGCTCTTGCGGTTCAGCCGCTGCTGCAGGTCGGAGAAGGTTCCGGTCGCCTCGCGCGGGTCGCCGACCAGCAATTCGCCGTCGAGCGCCGCCTCGAAATCCATCGTCGCGGCGAGGTCCGGGAAGGCGCCGGAAACATCGTCGCCGGTGCGCGAATACAGCCGGCGGATGCCGCCCTCGCACACCGCCTGGACGCGGATGCCGTCCCATTTCCACTCCGCCGCATAATCGGCCGGTTCGAGCTTTTCCAAATCGCCGTCGTCGACCGCGTTGGACAGCATCACCGGCCGGAACAATGCGAGCGCCGCGCTTCTCGGTTTTTCCGCCCGGCCTTCCAGCCACGCAAAGAGCGCCGTGTAGGGAGGCGTCAGCCCGTGCCAGAGCTCCTCGATCTCGACGACATCGACTTGGCCGAGATCGGCCAACGCCTGCTTGGCAAGCCGCGCCGACACGCCGATGCGCAACCCGCCGGTAACCAGCTTGATGATGGCGAAGCGCGCAGAGATGCTGGCGCTGTCGAGAAGCCTGGCGAGCACCTGCGGCCCGTCGGAGCGGCTCGCCGCCTGGAGCTTGCCGACCACTTCGGCGAGCGTCGGCGCGTGGTTCGGCATGTGGCCGGCCGGCTGCGGCCAGACCAGCGACACCGTCTCGGCGAGGTCGCCGACATAATCGTAGGAATAGCCGAACAGCACGGGGTCCATGCGCTCGACCACCAGCGCGCGCAGCATCGCCGGCTTCACCGCCGCGATCGACAGATCGCCGGTGATCGCCGCCAGCGCCAGCCCGCGGTCGGGATCCTCGACGCTGCGGAAATAGTCGGTGAGCAGCGTCAGCTTGCCGTTGCGCGAAGGCGTCAGCACCAGCCGGTCGAGGAGCTCGGCGAAGCGGTTCATCGTTGGTTGCGCCATGCCAATCGCGAGAGCAGGCGCAAGGCGCCCCCCTCTGTCCTGCCGGCCATCTCCCCCTCAAGGGGGGAAATCAGATGCCGCGCCGGCTTTCGCCAATCTCTCGCGTCGCGGGAGATGCGTCGGCGCTGAAACTGCCAATCTCCCCCCTTGAGGGAGAGATGTCCGGCAGGACAGAGGGGGGCGCCGTAGAACTCGGCGGCGGCGATTGGCGAACACTGTTCCATCAATCGCCCTCGTCCTCGTAGCCAACAAGATGCAGCGGCCGCGCGGCGATGCCCTCCAGCTCGCACCAGCGCACCAGCGCTTCCTCGCGGCCATGCGTCACCCAGATCTCCTCGGCGCCGGTTTCCTTGATCGTGGCGATGAGCTCGTCCCAGTCGGAATGGTCGGAAATGATCAGCGGCAGCTCGACGCCGCCCTGCTTGGCGCGCTGACGGATGCGCATCCAACCTGAAGCGAAGCAGGCGATCGGGTCGGGGAAGCGCCGCGCCCAGCGGTCGGCGAAGGCGGCCGGCGGCCCGACGACGATGGCGCCTTCGAAATCGGCCTTGCCGCCGCTTTCCACCGTCGCTCGTTCGATCTGCCCCAGATCGATGCCTTGGCTCTGGTAATATTCGCTGAGCTTGGCGAGCGCGCCGTGGATGTAGATCGGCCTGTCGTAACCGGCCTCGCGCAGCAGCCGCATGACGCGCTGCGCCTTGCCCAGCGCATAGGCGCCGATCAGGTGCGAACGCTGGGGAAATTGCATCGCCGATTTGAGGAGGCGCGCGATCTCCTCATGGTCCGGCGGGTGCCGGAACACCGGCAGCCCGAAGGTCGCCTCGGTGATGAAGACATCGCAAGGCACCGGCTCGAATGGCAGGCAGGTAGCGTCTTTCTGGCGCTTGTAGTCGCCGGAGGCGACGATGCGCAGGCCCTGATGCTCGACGACGATCTGCGCCGAACCCAGCACATGCCCGGCCGGATGGAAAGTGACGGAGACGCCGTTGATATCGATCGTCCCGCCGATGACGGCTGCCTGCGTGGTTTCGGCGAAATCCTCGCCATAGCGCAGGCCCATGATGTCGAGCGTTTGCTGGGTGGCAAGCACCGAGCGGTGGCCTGAGCGCGCATGATCGGAATGGCCGTGCGTGATCAGTGCGCGGCTGACCGGCCGCACCGGATCGATGAAGAAATCGCCTGGCGGGCAGTAGAGCCCTTCGGGTCGTGGCTTGAGCAGGTCGCTGGCGCGCATGGCCTTGAACATAGTGGCTAAATTCGACGCGGGAAGCCTGTTGCAACAGACTGCTGACTCGTCCTACAGCCGGCCGCCGGTTCGCACACCGGCGGGACCAATGGAACCATGAAACCACTTCAGGCCTCGTCCGGCTATTTGACCGCCGACCGTCGCGCCGACTTCGCCGAGATGCTGCTGGCCTCCGGCGAGCCTGCGCAGGCGGCGGAGCTTTTGCTTGGCGCGCTGGAGCTGGCGCCGCAATGGGCGGCGGGCTGGTTCCGGCTCGGCGAGATGCAGGAGGCCGCACGTTTTCCCGACCAGGCAGCCCAGGCATTGGGCGATGGCCTTGAAGCTCGATCCCGCGGACCGGCTGGGTTCCGCGCTCAAGCTGCAGCTGATCGGCCATGCGCCGGTGGCAGCGGCTCCGCCCAGTGCTTTCGTCGAGACCCTGTTCGATCACTATGCCGACAATTTCGAGCAATCGCTGGTCGGGAAACTCGGTTATCGAATGCCAGAGTTTCTCGATCGCGCCATTCGCGCGGCGAGCCCGGGCCGGTTCCGGCTGGCGCTCGACCTCGGCTGCGGCACCGGCCTGATGGGCGAAAGGCTGCGCCCGATCGTTGACCGGCTGGAAGGCTATGACATTTCGAGCAGCATGTTGCGGAAGGCGCGCGCCAAAGGCATCTACGACAAGCTCTCCAAGTCCGATCTCCAGCATTTCTCTCGACCTGGCTCGAAAGCCGACCTCGTGGTCGCCGCCGACGTGTTCATCTATGTCGGGGCGCTCGAACGCATTGTTGGAGCAGTTGCCAACAGTCTGGTCGATGAAGGCCTCTTTGCGTTCTCGGTCGAGACACTTGCCTGTGGCGATGACTTTGCATTGCTGCCCTCGCGGCGCTACGCGCATTCCGTGGCCTATGTGCGGCGCGTTCTCGCCGACAGCGGGTTTGCGATCCTGTCGCTGGAAAGCACGACCATCCGGCATGACCGCGGCGAGCCAGTAGGAGGCCTTGCGGTGATAGCCCGTCGCAGGCCGGCGGAATGAGGGCGACGGCTGCTCGCGAAAAAGCCCGAATCGCGTGTCGGCTTAGGGCGTGGCGATACGGCACGGAGAATTACCATGCGCTGGACCATGGCTGTGTTGGCATCTTGCCTGATGACGGCCGGCTGCGTTGGCGGCACTTCGATGGCGGAGCGCCAGGACGAAAACGTCCAATCCTCGCTGCAATATGACAGCGTGCCCTGCGACCAGCTGCTAGCCAATCGCAACACGCTGGCGCAGCAATACAATCTGCCGGTCACCGCAAAACCGGCTTTCTCCAATCCGGCGATGGGTTTTGGCCCGTTTACGCCGGACATGCGCTCCAGGGCGCAGCGCGACAGCGACAAGGCGAGCGGCGAGATCGACGCAATGAACCGTTCGATCGAACGGCGCGATTGCGGCAAGCCGAAGAAGAAGGACAAGTTCGCGCTGCCGGGCTCGAAGCCGGCGTCTACTCAGTAACCCGCTTCGCGATCGACGACGTTTTCGAGCTTTTCGCCGCGCTCGAAGGCGGCCATCTGCCGAAGCATGATCGGCACCAGATGGGCCGGGTCCGAGGTCGCCGCCGCATGCGGCGTCACGAACACTTTCGGATGGCTCCACAACGGGCTCGTCTTCGGCAGCGGCTCGACCTCGAACACGTCGAGGCTCGCTTCCTTCAGCGTGCCGTCGTCCAGCGCGCGCAGGATGTCGGCATCCTTCTGCAGCCGCCCGCGCCCGGCGTTGATCAGCACCGAGCCGCCGAGGCCGTTGCGTTTGCGCAATTCCTTCAGAACGGCGTAATTGACGATGCCTTGCGTGCGCGGCGTCAGCGGCAACAGCACCACCAGGATGTCGGTGGCGTTGAGGAAGGGGATCAGCCCGCCTTCGCCGGAATAGGTCGAGACCCCCTGCATAGGGTGCTCGGTGCGCGACCAGCCGTTCACGGCGAAGCCTAGCGCCAAAAGCACCGATGCCGCGGCGCGGCCAAGGTTGCCGAGACCCATGATGCCGACGGAGATGTCGCCGGCCGGGCGTTGCGGCGGCTCGTGCCAGGTCTTCTTCTGCTGTTGCGCTCGGTAGAGCATGCCCTGGCGATGGTGGTCGAGCACGCGCCAGACGACATACTCGGTCATGTATTGCGTGAGATTGTCGGCAACGACCCGGACGATCGGCACCTCGGGCAGGCCGGGGTCGGCGAAGATATGGTCGACGCCTGCGCCGATCGAGAAGATGGCGCGCAAATTGGGCAGCGACGACAACAGATTCGGTTTCTGCTTCCACACCACTGCATAAGCGATCGAGGGATCGCTCGGACCATCGGGCTCCAGCACCACCTCGCGCTCTGCCGCGAGCAGTTCGCGCCAGCGCTGCGGGTGAAAGCCGGTGAGGGCAAGCAGAACTTTGCCTTTTTCCATTCGCGCAGTGTCTTTCCTGTATTTCCAGCCTATTCGCTCACGACCCCGGTCGGTGCCGTTTCGATCCGGAACGCGGCCGAGATCAGCGCCCTCGTATAGTCGGTTTGCGGGCGGTCGAAAATCTGTTCGGACGGCCCGGCTTCGACGATCTGACCATTGCGCATGACGATCACGTCGTTGGCAAGGGCGCGGATGACCTTCAGGTCGTGGCTGATGAAGAGATAAGCGAGGTTGTGCCTAGCCTGCAGGTTGCGCAAGAGATCGACCACTTGCGCCTGCACGCTCATGTCGAGCGCCGAAGTCGGCTCGTCGAGCATGACGAAGCGCGGGTTGAGCACCATGGCGCGTGCGATGGCGACACGCTGGCGCTGGCCGCCCGAGAATTCATGCGGATAGCGGTGACGCGTCTCCGGGTCGAGACCGACTTCCTTCAGCACCTCGACGACCTTGTCGTCGCGCTCATCGGGCGAGAGTTTCGGCGCGTGGATCTTCAGCCCTTCCTCGATGATCTCCGCGACCGACATGCGCGGGCTCAAGGATCCGAACGGGTCCTGGAAGACGATCTGCAGCTCGCGCCGCAGCGGCCGCATGGCGCTGAAGGAAAGCTGGTTGATGTCGCGCCCGTTGAAGTTGATCGCGCCCGTGGACGAGATCATCCGCGCGAGCGCCAGGCCTAGCGTCGTCTTGCCGGAGCCGGATTCACCGACGACGCCGAGCGTCTGGCCGGCGCGCACGGTAACGTCGATGCCGTCCACCGCCTTCACATGGTCGACGGTGCGGCGGAAGAAGCCCCGCTTGATCGGGAACCAGACCTTGATGTCCTTGCCGGTCATCACCGCCGTGGCATCGGCATTCGCCGCCGGCGGTTTGCCCTTCGGCTCGGCGGCCAAGAGGTGCTTGGTATAGGCGTGTTGCGGGTTGGCGAAGATCTCCTTGGTCGGCCCGGTCTCGACTATTTTGCCCTTCGTCATGACGCAGACGCGGTCGGCGATCTTTCTGACGATGCCGAGGTCATGGGTGATGAATAGCATCGACATGCGCTTGCGGCTTTTCAGGCCGGCGAGCAGTTCGAGGATCTGCGCCTGCACGGTCACGTCGAGCGCCGTCGTCGGCTCGTCGGCGATCAAGAGTTCCGGCTCGTTGGCCAAGGCCATGGCGATCATGACGCGCTGGCGCTGGCCGCCGGAGAGCTGGTGCGGATAGGCATCGAGCCGCTTCTGCGGGTCGCGTATGCCGACCTCGGTGAGCAGCTCCAATGTGCGAGCGTGGGCCTGGCGATCGCCCAGCCCCTGATGCAGCTTCAGCACCTCGACGATCTGCTGCTCGATCGTGTGCAGCGGATTGAGCGAGGTCATCGGCTCCTGGAAGATCATGGTGATCTTGTTGCCGCGCACGCCGCGCAGCGTCCTTTCGTTGGCGTGGAGCAGGTCGGCGCCGTGGAACAGGATCTTTCCCGAGGGGTGGCTGGCCGACGGATAGGGCAACAGCTTCAGCACCGACAGCGCGGAGACCGATTTGCCGGATCCGGATTCGCCGACCAGCGCGACCGTCTCGCCCTTGCCGATCTCGAAGGAGACGTGGTCGACGGCGATCGATTGCGTGCCGCCTTGCGCGAAGGCGACACTCAAATCGCGGACGGAAAGCAGAGGCTCGCTCATTTGAACGTCTTGCGCGGATCGAAGGCATCGCGCGTCGCCTCGCCGATGAAGACCAGCAGCGACAGCATCAGCGAAATCACGATGAAGCCGGAGATGCCGAGCCAGGGCGCGTTGAGATTGCGCTGCGCCTGCTTCAGCAATTCGCCGAGCGAGGCCGAACCCGGCGGCAGGCCGAAGCCGAGATAGTCGAGCGAGGTCAGCGTCGAGATCGAGCCCGAGAGCAGGAACGGCAGGAAGGTCAGCGTCGCCACCATGGCGTTGGGCAGGAGATGGCGGAACATGATGGTGAGGTTGGGCACGCCAAGCGCGCGCGCCGCGTTGACATATTCGAAGTTGCGCGCGCGCAGGAACTCGGCCCGCACCACGCCGACCAGCGCCACCCAGGAGAACAGCAGCATCAGGCCGAGCAGGATGAAGAAGCCGGGCGGCAGGATGGCGGAGACGATGAGCAGCAGATAAAGCACCGGGATCGCCGACCAGATCTCGATGAAGCGTTGAAACAGAAGGTCCGTCCAGCCGCCGAAATAGCCTTGCACCGCGCCCGCCGCGACGCCGATCAGCGAGGAGCCGAGCGTCAGGATCAGCCCGAACAGCACCGAGATGCGGAAGCCGTAAAGCACGCGTGCCAGCACGTCCCGCGCCTGGTCGTCGGTGCCCAGCCAATTCCAGTTGCCGACGACGCAGTTGGGATCGGCTTCGCCCTGCGGATACTGGCTGCAGCGCGTCTTCTTGTCGTAGAGCCAGGACGGCTTGGCGGGTGCGGCTTCTGGGATGGCGTTGTTGACCGTTTGATAGGAGTAGCGGACCGGCGGCCAGATCATCCAGCCATTGGCATTGATCTCGTCCTGGATCACCGGATCGCGATAGTCCGTGACGGCATAAAAGCCGCCGAATTTCTCCTCCGGATAGGCGACCAGCACCGGAAACAGGATCTCGCCCTTGTAGGAGGCGATGATGGGCTTGTCGTTGGCGATCAATTCGGAAAACAGCGACAGCACGAACAGCAACAGGAAGATCCACAGCGACCAGTAGCCGCGCCGGTTCGCCTTGAAGTTTTGCAGCCGCCGCTGATTGAGCGGCGACAACCACGGCCGGGCGGCGCGGGCCGGCTTGGTTTCTGCCGAAGCTGCCGTCATCAGACGTCTCTCCGCTCGAAATCGATGCGCGGATCGACCCAGGTGTAGATCAGGTCAGACAGCAGGGCGACGAACAGGCCGAGCAGCGAGAAGATGTAGAGATTGGCGAAGACCACCGGATAGTCGCGGTCGATCACCGATTTGAATCCGAGCAGGCCGAGCCCGTCGAGCGAGAAGATGTTCTCGATCAGCAGCGAGCCGGTGAAGAAAGCCGAGATGAAGGCGCCAGGGAACCCTGCGATAACGATCAGCATGGCGTTGCGGAAGACATGGCCATAAAGCACTTTGCGCTCCGACAGACCCTTGGCGCGCGCCGTCACCACATATTGCTTGCGGATCTCCTCGAGGAAGGAGTTCTTTGTAAGCAGCGTCGTCGTGGCGAAGGCCGACAGCACCAGCGCGGTCAGCGGCAGCGTCATGTGCCAGAAATAGTCGATGATCTTGTCCGGCCAGGACAGCTGGTCCCAATTGTCGGAAACGATGCCGCGCAGCGGGAACCAATCCCAGAACGAGCCGCCGGCAAACAGCACCATCAAAAGGATGCCGAACAGGAAGCCGGGGATGGCATAGCCGACGATCACCACGCCGCTCGTCCAGACATCGAAGGTCGAGCCGTCCTGCACCGCCTTGCGGATGCCGAGCGGGATCGAGATCAGGTAGGAGAGCAGCGTGATCCAGAGCCCGATCGAGATCGACACCGGCATCTTTTCCAGGATCAGGTCGAGCACCGAGATGTCGCGGAAATAACTGTCGCCGAAGTCGAAGCGGGCATAGTTCCACAGCATCATGCCGAAGCGCTCGAGCGGCGGCTTGTCGAAGCCGAACTGCTTTTCGAGCTTCTTGATGAACTCGGGATCCAACCCTTGCGCGCCGCGATATTTCGAGCCGACATCGCCGGCGACGTCGAAATTGGTGGCGCCCGCGTCGCCACCGCCGCCGCCGAGGCGATCGGTGCCGCCCTGGTTGGTGAGCTTGGCGATGACCTGCTCGACCGGGCCGCCCGGCGCGAACTGGATGACGGCGAAGGAGATCGCCATGATGCCGAACAGCGTCGGGATCATCAGAAGGATGCGGCGCAGGATATAGGCGCCCATCAGCTGTTGCCCTCCTTGGGGAAGACCACTGTATCTGGAGGCGTCCCCGAGGCAATCGCTTCAGACCAATTGTCGGCGTCGGCGCCGCCGCTCATCGTCCTGCCGGACATTTCTCCCCGTAAAGTGACGGGGAGAAAGGGGCTGGCCGCGATCTCGGCACGTTCGCCACGGCGCTTGTGATTGGCGAAACCATAGATGATGGCTTCCCGCTCCCCGTCACTATACGGGGAGAGGATGCCGGCAGGCAGGTGAGGGGCGGCACCGACGCCCGCAAGAAATTCACCCTTTGCCAATTTTCGCCGCCTTGCCCTTGTCGACCCACCACAGCGCTTCGACCGGAAAGCCGAAATCGGGCTTCTGCTCGGGAAAGCCGAACATGTCCCAATAGGCGCTTCGGTGATTCGCCAGATACCAACTTGGAATCCAATCGCGCCGAGCGCGCAAGGCCCGATCGAGCGCCCGCATGGCGACGGTGAGGCTCTCACGGTCCTTGGCCGCGCCGACGGCGTCGATCAGCGCGTCTATAGCCGGACTCGCTATGCCCGGCAGGTTCCGAGAGCCTGAGACCGACGCGCTTCGCGAATGGAAGAAGGTCTCAAGGTCATCACGGGTCGGGGTTGCGCTAAAGGAGAAGGCGGCGGAGATCATGTCGTAGTCGAATGTGTTCTGTCGCAATTGATACTGCGCGGCATCGACCAGCCGGATTGAGGCATCGATGCCGACAGCCTTCATATTGTCGACCCAGGGCGAGTAAATCTGCACGAACGCGTCGTCGTCGACGAGGATTTCGGCTGATAGCCGTCCGCCCTTGTCGTTCACGACAAACGCGCCGGATCGCTTCCAGCCGGCCTCGGCGAGAAGCTTCGCCGCCTTGCCCAGCAATTGGCGGTCGCGGCCTGAGCCGTTCGATACAGCCTGGGTCACGGCTTCGCCGAAAGTCTCGGGCGGAATCTGATCCCGCAGCGGCTCCAGCAAAGGCAGTTCCTGCGGCGACGGCACGCCTTCGGCGCGAAAATCCGATTTCTCGAAGCAAGACTGCGAGCGCTCATATGAGCCGTAGAAGAAATTGCGTCGGGTCCATTCGAAGTCGAAGCAGAGTGCGATCGCCTGCCGAACGCGGGAGTCCCGGAACTGTTCCCGCCTTTGATTGACGGCGGTGGCCTGCATGGAAGGCACCTTTTCCGCCGGGAATTCGTGCTTCACCACCTTGCCGGCCGTGACAGCCGGAAAATCGTAACCCGTGGCCCAGACACGCGAAACGGATTCTTCCCTGTAGAGGATCTCGCCCTTCTTGAACGCTTCGAACGCGGCGTTGCGGTTCTGGTAGAACTCGATGCGGATGCGCTGGAAATTGTTCTGGCCGCGATTGACCGGAAGATCGTTGCCCCAATAGTCGGCCACCCGCTCATATTCGATCCAGGCCCCGGCCGACCAGCGGCCGATCTTGTAGGCGCTTGAACCCAACGGAGGATTCATCTGCGAGGAATCGAACGGATTGGCCGTATAGAAGGCTTTCGACAGGATCGGCATCTGGACGACGTTGAGAATCGTGCGGGAGGCCTGCTTGCCTGAGAATTTGAGTTCAAGCGTGTGGGCGTCCACCGCTACGGCGTCCTCCAGATGCGTCAGCGACAGCGAATAGTCTGGGTGCCCCTTGTCCTTCAGCAGCTTGAAGGTGAAGGCGGCATCCTCGGCCGTCAGCGGCGTGCCGTCGTGGAAACGGGCCTGCGGGCGCAGCGAGAAGGTGAAGCCGTTGCGGTCGTCGGAAATCGTGACCCCGTCGGCGATCAGCCCATAGACGGCGTCGGGCTCGTCAAGCGCCCGCACCATCAGCGCATCGAAGCACATTTCCGTGCGCTGCGGCGCATCGCCCTTGGGGACGAATGAATTCAGGGTGCTGAAGGTCAGCGGGGTCTGGTTCGCGACCCAGTTGAAAGGCTGGAAATTGAAGGTGCCGCCTTGCGGCGCATCGACATTGACATAATCGAAATGCGCGAAGTCAGGCTTGTATTTCAAATCGCCGAACGCCGACAGCCCATGCAATTTGACACCGGTCGGGGTCTGGGCGAAAGCCCGACCCGGCAGCAGCACTGCGGCAGTCGCCGCCGCGCCGAGCGCCAGGAAGTCACGACGAGGAAGCAATGTCTGCCGCCTCATCAGTTACCCCTGTATTTGGCGGTCAATGCCTTTTCCTTCGCCGTATCGATCCACCAGGAGTCGATATCGGCGCCACGGTAGCTGGGCTGCTTTTCGGGCATGCCGAACTTGTTCCAGTAGGCAAGCCAGACCACCGCCCGGTAGTATTGCGGCACGGTATAGTAGTTCCACAACAGCACGCGATCGAGCGCATGAGTGGCGGCGACGAGATCGTCGCGGTCGGTGGCGAAGATGACGCGGTCCACCAGCGCGTCGACGACCGGATCCTTGATGCCGGAGTAATTGCGCGATCCGGGTGAATCGGCGGACTTCGAACTCCAGAAATCGCGCTGTTCGTTGCCGGGCGAATCCGACTGCTGCAGCACGTTGGTGATGACATCGTAGTCGAAATTGTTGACGCGGTTGACGTACTGGCTTGGGTCGATGATGCGCAGCGTCGCATCGACGCCGATCTTGCGCAGATTGGCGATATAGTTGCCGGAGAGGATCTGATCCGTGTCGGACGTGCCGAGGATCTCGAATTTGAACGGCGCGCCGGTCTTGGCGTTGACCATCTTGCCGCCCTTGATCACCCAGCCGGCCTGGGCGAAGAGGTCGACAGCCTGCTTCAGATATTTCCGCTCCGCTTGCGGTGAGTCGTAGACCGGCAGCTTGAATTCCTGGGTGAACAGTTCAGGCGGCAGCTTGTCGCGATACTTCTCGAGGATTTCGAGTTCCTTGCCTTGCGGTAATCCGCTCGACGCGAGTTCCGTACCTTGGAAATAGCTTTGGGTGCGCGTGTTGGAATTGAAGAACAGCGTTCGGTTCATCGTCTCGAAGTCATAGGGATAGGTTAGCGCCTGGCGGACCCGGCGATCCTGGAACAGCGGCCGGCGCTGGTTCAGCATGAAGGCTTGCATCGGCTCCGGCGAAGTGGTCTTGAATTCCTTTTTGATCACGTCGCCGGCGTTCACCGCCGGAAAGTTGTAAGCCGTCGCCCACCGCCGCGAGCTGTTTTCGGCCTTGATGTCGTCTAGCCCGCCCTTGGTAAAGGCCTGCCACGCAGCATTCTCGTCCAGTATGTAGGTGAAGCGCTGAGTGTCGAAGTTCTCCCGGCCGATCTTCACCGGCAGCTTGGCGCCCCAGTAATCAGCCACGCGCTGCCAGACGATCTCGGAACCCGGCTTGAAGCTGGCGATCTTGTAGGCGGCTGATCCCAGCGGCGGCTCGAGAGTCGGCCTGGTGATGTCGCGCTTCTTGCCGCTGGCATCGGTGCCCTCCCACCAGTGCTTCGGCAGGACGACCAGATCGCCGATAATCTTGGGCAGCTCGCGGTTGCCCTTCTGGTTGAAATGAAACTCGACCTCGCGGTCGGAAATCGCCACCGCGTCGGTAACGTTCTCGAAATAGCGGTTGTATTGGGGGGCGTTGGCCTTCAGCACCTGGAACGACCAGACCACATCGTCGACGGTGATCGGCTGGCCGTCATGCCATTTCGCTCGCCGGTCGAGCCGGTAGGTCGCAGAGGAATAGTCGGGCGGGTATTTATAGGCCTCGGCAACCAGCGGGTGGCTGACGCTGCCCTCGTCGGTCGCCTGGTCCATCAGCGTGTCGTAGAGCAGGCCGCCGCCGAACCCGGCGAGCCCCGCGGCCGGCGACCCCGGCACGATATAGGGATTGAAGCTGTCGAAAGTGCCGACAACGACGGAGTCGTGGGCGCCACCCTTGGGAGCGTCCGGATTGACATAGTCGTAGCGTTGGAAATTTTCGCCGTATTTGGACGGGCCGGTCAGCGAGGACGTGGTGTGCCACTCATCAGCGAGGCTGGCCTGCAGGCTGGCGGCGAAGGCGATCGCCAGCATCGATGCGAAAAACGTCCGGGAGCGGCCGACCGTCATGCGTTCTCCTCGTCGCAACAGTACCCACCGGCAATCTAGATCATTTGACGCCGGTGAAAACCGCAAGCGCCGGCTTTTGTCTCAGCATATGCGGCTTTCCGAACAAAAAAGCCGGGACGAACCCGGCTTTTCCAAGGTGTCTTTATGACGAAATGTTTATTGCGCGGGCGCGACCGGCTTGGCGGGTGCCGTACCTGCGGCCGGCTTCGCCGCGGCGGCGCCTTCGGCGGGCTTGGCTTCCGCCGAAGCGCCCGGCTGCGGCAGCGGCTTCGGATTGTCCGACAGCGTGCGCAGATAGGCGATCACGTTGGCGCGGTCCTCATCCTTCGGCAGGCCGGCAAAGCCCATCGCCGTGCCCTTCACGAACTTCTTCGGCGCGTTGATGAAGTGGTTGAGGTTGTCGTAGGTCCACTTCTCGGCGCCGCCCTTGGAGAAATCCTTCATGCCGGCCGAATAGGCGAAGCCCTCATGCTCGGCGACGGGGCGATCGATGATGTCCCAGAGGTCCGGACCGACCTTGTTGGGGCCGCCCTTTTCGCCGGAATGGCAGGCCTGGCACTTCTTGAAAATGGCGGCGCCCGTCTCGGCATTGGCGGTCGCGAGCAGGTCGGCGATCGGCTTGGCTTCGGCCGCGGGCGCGGCAGCGCCGCCGCCTTCGGCCGGCTCGGCCGCCTCGATGGCGAAGCCCGGCTTCTCGGGAGCGGGGGAGGCAAACAGCCCGTCGGAAACGATGCCCACGGAAAAGACGACGAAACAGGTTCCGAGGAATCCGGCGAGCAGCTTGTTGACTTCGTTGGAATCCATACGCCCCTTGCTCCCTTTTCCGGCGGACCGTCCCGTCCACTCCGTCCGTCGGTATAGCGAAGGCCCCAACGGGCCCGTTAAATCGCGCGGAAACTAGGTCTTTTGCTTCGTCGTTGCAACACCTATAAGGGCGCTTCCAGTGAGACGTTTTGCCACTTTTCCATCCGCTTCCCCGGCTGTCCCAGAAGTCCCATGTCGACATTGATCCTGATCCCCGCCCGCATGGCCTCGACGCGCCTGCCGGGCAAGCCGCTGGCCGACATCGCCGGCGCGCCGATGATCGTCCATGTCGCCCGCCGCGGCGCCGAGGCCGGGCTCGGCCGTGTGGTGGTGGCGACCGACACCGAAGCGGTCGCCTCGGCGGTAAGGGATCACGGTTTCGAGGCGGTGATGACGCGCGCGGACCACGAATCGGGATCCGACCGCATCTTCGAGGCCCTCACCCTGCTGGACCCGGAGAAAAAGGTCGAAACCATCGTCAACGTCCAGGGCGATCTGCCGACCATCGATCCTGAGATCATCGGCGCATCGCTGCGGCCCTTCGCCGACCCGTCGGTCGACATAGCCACGCTCGGCGTCGAGATTGTGCGCGACGAGGAAAGGACCAATCCGAACGTGGTCAAGATCGTCGGCTCGCCGCTCTCGGCGACAAGGCTGAAGGCGCTCTATTTCACGCGCGCCACGGCGCCGTGGGGGGAGGGCCCGCTCTATCACCACATCGGCCTCTATGCCTACCGCCGGACAGCGCTGGAACGCTTCGTGGCGCTGAAGCCGTCGCCGCTCGAACGCCGTGAGCGGCTGGAGCAGCTGCGGGCGCTGGAAGCCGGCATGCGCATCGATGCCGAGATCGTCCGGTCGCTGCCGCTCGGCGTCGACACGCCCGACGATCTCGAGCGCGCCAGGCAAATTCTTTCAAACTGAGACATCCGTAAGCGAGACCTTGGCGCATGCCTGAAAAGACCAACAGAATATCCTTCCAGGGCGAGCCGGGCGCCAATTCCGATACCGCTTGCCGCAACATGTTCCCCTCGATGGAGCCGTTGCCCTGTCCCACCTTCGAAGACGCCTTCAACGCGGTCGAGACCGGCAAGGCCGAGCTCGCCATGATCCCGATCGAGAACACTATTGCCGGGCGCGTCGCCGACATCCATCATCTTTTGCCGGAATCGCGCCTGCACATCGTCGGCGAGTATTTCCTGCCCATCCATTTCCAGCTGATGGTGCTGCCGGGCGTGAAACGCGAAGAGATCAGAAGCGTGCACAGCCATATCCATGCCCTTGGCCAATGCCGCAAATACATCCGCAAGAATGGCTGGAAGCCGGTTGTCGCCGGCGACACGGCGGGATCGGCCAAGATGGTCTCCGAGGTCAAGGACCGCACGATGGCGGCACTTGCGCCTGCGCTTGCCGCCGAGCTCTACGGCCTCGACATCATCGAGAAGAATGTCGAGGACACCGACTCGAACGTCACCCGCTTCGTCGTGCTGACCAAGAACAAGCAATGGGCCGAGCGCCCCTCGCTGGAAGCCAAGATGATGACCACCTTCATCTTCCGCGTCCGCAACGTGCCGGCCGCGCTCTACAAGGCCATGGGCGGCTTCGCCACCAACGGCATCAACATGACCAAGCTCGAGAGCTATCAGCTCGGCGCTTTCACAGCGACGCTGTTTTATGCCGACATCGAGGGCCACCCCGATGATCCGCTGGTCAAGCTGGCGCTCGACGAATTGCGCTTCTTCTCGCGCGAGATGCGCATTCTCGGCGTCTATCCGGCAAGCGCGTCGCGCGAGCAGTGGAAGGTCGCCGATTAGGTGGTTCCTAGGACCTTCGAGATTGGCAAAGGCCTTGATGCTTCGTCATCCACGGGCGAAGCAAGGAGCGAAGCGACGCGGCGCAGACCCGAGGATCCATGCCGGGACTTCAACGCGTTAGGACGGTCCAGATTCTGCTCCGCTGCGCCCCTCGACTGAGGTAACGGCATGGATCCCAGGGTCTGCGCTCCGCTTCGCGTCGCTCCGCCCTGGGATGACGACCTCATGGAGGTCCGCGTCAATCTTAGACGCCGGCGCTCGATCCAATCTCAGCCAAAGCCGAGCGGGACATAGTCGATCTCGAGAAATTTCTCGACCTCAGGCAGCCAGCGGTCGCGCACGAACGCGACGTGGTCGGGATGCTCGTTGTATCTGGTGTAGGCAGCCTGGTCGGCGAACTCCATCGAGAAGCCGAACTGATAGTCGTTCTTGGGGCTCACTTGGCGCAGCTGCTCGAAATGCGTCACACCCTTGATCGCGGTCAGGATCTTCTTGGCATCGTGGAGGAACCGCTTCGCCTCCAGCGAATGCGGCGGATGCTTCAGCGTGAACACGACGGTATGACGGATCATTTCTCGGCTCCTATTCGCTGTCGACCCAGGCGCGGATGAGGTGGTGGGCGATCGCCCCTTTCGGCGGCGTGATCAGGCCGCCCGGGTGCGTCCTCTCCAGCATCGAGCGCACCTCATCGCGGAAGAACCAGCGGCAGTCTTCGAGCTCGTTCAGGTCGGCCTGGATGTCCTCGTTGAGCGGCTCGCCGAAGCAGCCGATCATCAGCGAATAGGGGAACGGCCAGGGCTGGCTGGCGTGGTAGACGACGCGGCCGAGCCGGATTCCGGCCTCCTCCAGCGTCTCGCGGCGCACCGCCGCCTCTATCGTCTCGCCGGGCTCGATGAAGCCGGCAAGGGCCGAATACATGCCGGGCCCGAAATGCCGGCCGCGCCCGAGCAGGCATTTCTCGCGCGTCGCCGTCAGCATGATCGCCACCGGATCGGTGCGCGGGAAATGGTCGGTGCCGCAGGCCGGGCAATGCCGCCTGTAGCCGCCGGCGCGCATCTCCGAGCGATTGCCGCATTTGCTGCAGAAAGCGTGGCTGGCATGCCAGGCGAGCAGCGCAGCGCCCTGCGCCAGCGCGCCGGCCGCCGCTTCGTCTATCAGCCCCTGCATATAGACGGAGCGGTAGTCGATCGCCTTCACCGTTTCCGGGAGATTTTCCGGTTCGATGCCGGCGGGCACGGCCAGCACCGGGCCGCTCTCCGAAAGGCCGAGCAGCACGCCGCCGTCGAGCGAAACCTCGAAGGCCTGGCTTTCCGCCGCTTCGAACCATGGGTCGAATTTGCCGTCGTCGAGCTTCAGATAAAGCCTGCCGCCATGCATCAGCATCAGCCGCGCCGATCGCTCGCCAAGCGCCTTCTCGACCGCGTCGTCGGCGCGGTTTTCCGATTGCCGGTCGATCCGGTTGCCGGCGAAACCGACGAATTGGCTCGGCTCGCGCAAAGGCGCGTCAAACAGACGAAAGTTCATAGGAGACTCGAGGAGGGGCAGGAATGGACACTGATGGCTTTATAGCGCTGCCTTGATCTTTTCGGCAAACCGGCGGATGTCGGAGCGCTCATACGGCTCGCGCATGCCATGCCCCCAGACCGGCCCTGGCCAGCCGGGGTCGCTCTCGCTGCGGGCGATGACATGGACGTGCAGCTGGCGCACGATGTTGCCGAGCGCCCCGGTGTTGATCTTGGTGCAGCCGGTCACCCGCTTCAGCGCCTGGGCGACCATATTGGTCTCGAAGGTCAGCATCGTCTGGTCGAGCGGCGTCAGGTCGTGGATTTCCTCCACGCCCGGCCGCTGCGGCACCAGGACCAGCCACGGCCAGCGGCGATCGTTCATCAGCCGGAGCTCGCACAGGCCGAGCCACATGAGCTGCTCACTGTCCGCCTCCAATCGGGCGTCCAGTGTGAAACCGGCCTTTAGGCCAGGCAGCATGGGCGTTTCCCTCACTTTTCGAGAATGCTTCAAACCCTGAACGCTAGAGCGACGGCAAGGTGGCTGCAAGCGAATCATTGACCGCTCCTGCGGATTTGAAGGTCTTCTGCACCGCATGGCCTGGCCGCTGATCCACTACGACCCTTGCATTTCGCCGCTGAATTGCCGATATGGAGCTTGGGAGGTTGGTGGTGGACGATCCACTCGCCAACCGGGTCAGGTCCGGAAGGAAGCAGCCCTAACGAGCCCGGAACGGGTCATTGTTCCAGCCTCCCGCCTCTTCGCCTTTCTCCCGCGACATTGACGGCGCCGAGCCGTGCGGGCGAGACTATGCGCAGGAATCGGCCGCCTTCCGTCGCGGTCCTTGGAGCTTTTGACGGCGAATGAGCGAAGCCGGAAATTCGGGGCCAGAAAGCCTGGAGACAGGTAAGGCCGGCGCCTATCGCGTGCTGGCGCGCAAATACCGCCCCTCCAATTTCTCCGAACTGATCGGCCAGGAGCCGATGGTCCGCACGCTCACCAATGCCTTCGCCACTGGCCGCATCGCCCAGGCCTGGATGCTGACCGGCGTGCGCGGTGTCGGTAAGACGACGACGGCGCGCATTCTCGCACGCGCCCTGAACTATAAAACCGCCATCGTCGACCAGCCCTCCGTCGACCTTTCGACCCCCGGCGAGCATTGCCAGGCGATCATGGAAGGCCGCCATGTCGACGTCATCGAGATGGACGCGGCCTCCCACACCGGCATCGACGACATCAGGGATATCATCGACCGCGTCCGCTACGCGCCGGTCTCGGCCCGCTACAAGGTCTACATCATCGACGAAGTGCACATGCTCTCCACCCAGGCCTTCAACGGCCTGTTGAAGACGCTGGAAGAGCCGCCGCCGCATGTCAAATTCATCTTCGCCACCACCGAGATCCGCAAGGTGCCGATCACGGTTCTATCGCGCTGTCAGCGCTTCGACCTGAGGCGCATCGATGCCGGCGCGCTCGTCGCGCATCTTTCCTCGATTGCCGCGAAGGAAGGTATTTTCGTCGATGATGAGGCTTTGGCGATGATTGCGCGGGCCGCCGAGGGCTCGGCACGCGATTCGCTCTCCATCCTCGATCAGGCGATCGCCCATGGCAGCGGCACCGTCAGCGCCGACGCTGTTCGCGCCATGCTGGGCTTGGCCGACCGCGCCCGTATCATCGACCTGTTCGAGCACGTCATGAAGGGCGATGTTGCAGCGGCTTTGTCCGAATTCCGCGCGCAATACGATACCGGCGCCGATCCGGCCGCGGTGCTCACCGACCTGGCGGAATTCAACCACCTCGTTACGCGTCTGCGGTTCGTGCCGGCCGCGGCCAATGATGCCTCGCTCTCCGAGGACGAGCGGCGGCGCGGCGCCGAATTTGCGAGCACGCTGTCGGTGCGCGTGCTCTCGCGAACCTGGCAGATGCTCTTGAAAGGCATTCCCGAGGTGCAGTCCTCCAACCGTCCAGTCAGCGCCGGCGAGATGGTGCTGATCCGGCTGGCGCATGCCGCCGACCTGCCGACGCTGGACGAAGCGCTGAAATCGCTCGAGGGGGCGGCCCCTGTGCCGAATGGCGCTCCGCGCGCCAATGGAGCGCCGGCAAGCAGTGGCGGCGGCACAAATGCAGTGGCGCCGGCGCGGATGCCGGCCTCTAACGGCGGAGGGCAGACCATGCGGCTGGTCGAGATGCAGCCCGCGCCCGCCGCCTTCGTCCCGGCGCCCGAACCGGTCATCGAAACACCGGCCGTTCCGGTGAAGTCGCTGGCCGACATCGCGGCCCTGGCCGATGCCAACCGCGACATCGCCTTCAAGGTGTTGGTCAAGCGCTGCGTGCGGCTGGTGCGCATCGAGCCTGGCCGCATCGACGTCAGCCTGACCGACGATGCGCCCAAGATGCTGCTCAACGACCTGACCTCCAAGCTGCGTGCCTGGACCGGCCGCAACTGGCTGGTCTCGCTGTCGAAGGAAGAGGGTAGCAAGACGCTGGCCGAGATGGAGACGACAAAGCGCGAGAACGCCTTCTCCGATGCCAGGAGCGATCCGACCGTCGCCGCCATCCTCGCCCGCTTTCCCGGCGCCAAGATCATCGACGTGCGCATTCCCGATGTGCCGGAAGCGGAAGGCGCAGACGCCGACCTGCCGGTTGAGCCGGCTGCCGACGACGAAGAGATTTAGAGCTGACGAACGCGTCAGGGAAAGAGTACGGACCGGTTTCGGTCAAGATCATACTCGCGTTAACGTAGATTCCAACAAGAGGAAGTTTCACGATGAAGGATCTTCTCGGCCTGATGGGCAAGGCAAAGGAAATGCAGGCCAAGTTCCAGGCCATGCAGGATGAGATCGCCACCCTGGAAGCCACTGGGCAGGCGGGTGGCGGCCTGGTCAGCGTGACCCTGACCGGCAAGTTCGAAATGAAGGCGCTGAAGATCGATCCGTCCTTGCTGAAGGACGACGAGGTGGAGATCCTCGAAGACTTGCTGTTGGCCGCTCACAATGATGCCAAAAATAAGGTCGAGTTGGTCATGCAGGAAAAGACCAAGGCATTGACTGCGGGCTTGCCTATACCGCCCGGAATGAAATTGCCGTTCTAAGGCATCTGCCACCAGTTAATTGATTGTGAACGAAAATTGAGCCCGGGCCGCAATATTAACCATTTTGCCGGCATGCTCACGGGCTCATTTCGCGACATTCATAAAGTTTTACCCAAGTCCAGAGGTTGCTAACCATCTAGCCATCTTTTTGCCTGAAAGAGTCTCATTCTTGCCACATCTCGGGGCGGGCTGGCATCTGGAAATGAGGCTTTTTTGTTGATCGCGACGCGATGGAAGACGCCGCTGCTGCTTATCGGCATCGCCGCTTCCCCCTTGCTCCTGGCCGGCTGCAGCCAGACCGCTTCACATGGCATGTCGGTGGCGAGCCTGACCGACGCCGTCACCCCGAGCTTCCTCAGCTCGCGTTCCTATAAATACTCGATGAAGGACAAGGAGTGCCTGCAAAGGGCGATGTTCTTCGAGTCCAACCGGTCGAGCCGTGACGGCATGATCGCCGTCGGCACGGTCGTGATGAACCGGCTACGCTCGGGACAGCATGGCAGCACGATCTGCGAGGTCGTCGGCGAAAAGGGCCAGTTCGCCCCGGGCGTGCTGACGCGCCCGATGAATTCGCGGGCATTGCCAGATGTCGAGGAAGCCGCCGAGGCAGTGCTGAAAGGCGAGCGCAAGGCCAAGCTCAAGAACACGATGTTCTTCCACACCGCCGGCCTGCGTTTCCCCTACAAGAACATGCACTACACGATGGTGGCCGGCGGCAATGCCTTCTATGAGAAGCGCGGCCGCAACTGGCAGCCGTTGCCGGATGAGCCGATGGTCGCCATGGCCTCCGGCAAGTCGCAGAAGACCGACCCCACCGCTCCGGTCCTCGTCGCTTCCGCCGAGCCGGTGGTCAAGACGATCGTTCATGCTGATCCGGCCAAGCAGGCCGCTACGACCGCGGCTGCCGCGCCAGCGCTTCCGGCCAAGACCACAACCGTTGCTGCCCAGCAGACCTATGTGACGGCCTCCGCCGCGCCAGGGCAGAAGGCCGACCGCGTCACGGCGAAGCCGATCATGGTGGCGATGCAGGAGCCGATGGAGGAGCCCGACGCCTCCCGCTTCGGCGGCACGTTGAAAGGTCGCTACATCACCTCCGTTCCGAGCGCTCCGCAGGAAGCGGCGATGGGATTCCAGTCGACGCCCGAGAACACCGACGCCATCGGCGCGCTGATTGTCAGCCAGTCCCGGCCGCTCGAAGCCTACTGAGCCAACCCGCCATCAAATGATCCGCCTTGACGGCATGGCGGATCATTTCCTGTTGCGGATGTCACCAAAGCGCTCTCAAAACCGTTTCGCACTTTTCCCGGAATTGCTCTAGATCAGAGCGATGTCGAAAAGAATCGCCGGTCCAGAGATAGAACGCCTGATCCAGCTCCTGGCCAAGGTGCCGGGGCTCGGGCCGCGTTCGGCAAGGCGCGCGGCTCTCCATCTCATCAAGAAGAAGGAGCAGCTGCTCGAGCCTTTAGCCGCAGCCATGGGCGAGGCGGCCGATAAAGTGCGCATCTGCTCGACCTGCGGCAATGTCGACACCTCCGACCCGTGCATGATCTGCACCGATCCACGCCGCGATGCCGGCACGCTTATCGTCGTCGAGGACGTCTCCGATCTCTGGGCGCTGGAACGCGCCGCCGCCATGAATGTGCGCTATCACGTGCTCGGCGGCACGCTGTCGCCGCTCGACGGCATCGGCCCGGACCAGCTCAACATCCGCTCGCTGGTAGACCGTGTCGCCGGCGGCGAGGTGAAGGAGGTGATCCTTGCCGTAAACGCCACCGTCGAGGGCCAGACCACGTCGCACTACCTGACCGATCAGCTCTCGGGTTTCGAGGTCAAGGTGACTAGGCTCGCGCATGGCGTCCCGGTCGGCGGCGAGCTCGACTATCTCGACGAAGGCACGCTTGCCGCGGCGCTGCGCTCGAGGACGGCGTTTTGAGGGGAGGGGATTGGTGACTGGCGTTTTTCCCGGAAAGGCCGCACTCCGTCCCACCCCCCTCTGTCTTGCCGGACATCTCCCCCGCAAGGGGGGAGATCAGACGTCACGCCGGCTTTCGCCAATATCCAAGGTCGCAGGAAGAGGCGGGGCACCGAAACAGCCAATCTCCCCCCAAGTGGGGGAGATGTCCGGCAAGACAGAGGGGGGCGCGACAGAACGCGGCTTTTCCAAATTCGGCTTCGCATTTTTCCTTGCGGCGCTTGCCGTCCTCCTCACCCTCCCCGCTCGCGCCACGCCCATCGACAACCAATTCCAGGCCTGGCTGCAAAACGACCTCTGGCCCGAGGCCAAGGCCAAAGGCATTTCCAAAAAGACCTTCGACGCCGCCTTCATCGGCGTGAAGCCGAACCTGAAACTGCCGGATCTCGTCATGCCCGGCGAGAAGCCGGCGACGCCGCAAAAACAGCACCAGGCGGAGTTCGGTCCGCCCGCCAATTATTTCGCCGAGAAGACCATTCGGGCCGTCACCGGCGGAGGACGGTCGCGCGAGAGCGCCAACGCCCGCGTGCTCGGGCTCATCGAGAAGCGCTACGGCGTGCCTGGCGAGATCGTGCTGGCGATCTGGGGTCGCGAGACCGGCTTCGGCGCCGCCAAGATGCCCTACGACGCCTTCGAGGTGCTAGGCACCAAGGCGTTCATGTCGACGAAGAAGGATTTCTTCCGCACCGAGGTGCTGGCCGCACTAGAGATCGTCGAGCGCGGGCTCGCTCCGGTCAATGCGATGAAGTCCTCCTGGGCCGGCGCGCTCGGCCAGCCGCAATTCATGCCGACGTCCTTCCTCAAGCATGCCGTCGATTTCGACGGCGACGGCCGGCCCGACATCTGGAATTCGACGCCGGACGTGCTCGCCTCCATCGCCAACTATCTTGTCCACTATGGCTGGGTGAGGGGGCGCGGCTGGGGGACCGAGGTGATTGCGCCGGCAAACGTCTCCTGCGCGCTCGAAGGACCCGACCAGGGTAAGAAGATTTCTGACTGGGTGGCGATGGGCATCAGGCGCGCCGACGGAAAGGCGTTTCCGGCCAGTGAACTCAAGGCCGAGGGTTTCCTGCTGATGCCGGCCGGACGCAGCGGCCCCGCTTTCATCGTCACGCCGAATTTCTATGTGCTGAAGCAATACAACACCAGCGATCTCTATGCGCTGTTCATCGGCCACGCCGCCGATCGCATCGCCAAAGGCGACGCCACCTTTGCCGGTACCTGGGGGCGGGTGGGCGATCTCCACCGGTCCGATATCGCTGCCCTCCAGCAAGCGCTGGAGGCGAAGGGCTACGATGTCGGCAGCGCCGACGGCCTGCCCGGCTTCAAGACACGCCGCTCGATCGGCGTCTGGCAAGCGAAGAACGGCAAGACCGCCACCTGCTTTCCGGACGCGAACCTGGTCGCGCAGCTGAAATGACGGGCGACTTCCAAGCGGCCAAGATTTGGCAGATTTTTCCCAATCGACGGCTTCGGCTAGCCGGCGCCTGGGTCGACTCGCGGTGGCCCATTCTGGCCCAATAAGCTGTCTCGAAAAATGCGCGTTGCGGGTTCGAACGCCGCCGAATAGGGTGTTGACCAACTGGACAAAAACCACGACGGTAAGGTCCGTGGGCCGTCGATCGGTCCCAAGGAATTCTGCAACCCTGAGCCGGGAACTCAGGTCAACAATCAACAAAACAGGGAACGACTACCATGATGCTGGAAAGGTTTGCTCTTCGCTCTCGTGGCTTGCTCGCGGGTGTGGCGATGTCGGCGCTGCTCGCGGTGCCGGCCTTTGCGGTCACGCCTGCCGACACGCTGGTCGAAGGTTTCGCAATCGACGACATCATCTCGATGGATCCGGGCGAAGCGTTCGAGCTGTCGACCGCCGAGGTTACCGGCAATACTTATGATCTTCTGGTCCGCCTCGACCTCAACGATACTTCCAAGGTCAAGGGCGATCTCGCCGAAAGCTGGAGCGTTTCGGATGACGGCCTGACCTATACCTTCAAGCTCAAGCCCGGCATGAAGTTCGCCTCCGGCAATCCGATCACCGCGGCCGATGTCGCCTATTCCTTCGAGCGCGCCATCAAGCTCGATAAGAGCCCGGCCTTCATCATCAATCAGTTCGGCATCAGTGGCGACAATGTCACCGAGAAGGCGAAAGCGGTCGACGACACCACCTTCCAGTTCGTTGTCGACAAGGCCTATGCGCCGAGCTTCGTGCTGAACTGCCTGTCGGCCACCGTCGCCTCGGTCGTCGACAGCAAGCTGGTCAAGGAGCATGTCGCCGCCGTCACGCCGAGCGCCGACTACAAATGGGACAACGACTTCGGCAACGCCTGGCTGAAGACCGGCTATGCCGGCTCTGGCCCCTACAAGCTGCGCGAATGGCGCGCCAACGAGGCTGTCGTGCTGGAGCGTAACGACAATTACAATGGCGAGAAGGCCAAGCTCGCCCGCGTCATCTACCGCAACATGAAGGAGAGCTCGGCGCAGCGCCTGGCGCTGGAGGCCGGCGACATCGATGTCGCCCGCAATCTGGAACCGAACGATCTCGATGCCATCTCCAAAAACGCCGATCTCACCACGACAAGCGCGCCGAAGGGCACGGTCTATTACATCAGCCTCAACCAGAAGAACCCGAACCTCGCCAAGCCTGAGGTGCGTCAGGCGTTCAAATATCTCATCGACTATGATGCGATGGCCTCGACCATCCTGAAGGGCATCGGCGAGATCCACCAGTCCTTCCTGCCCAAGGGCGACCTCGGCGCGATCGACGACAATCCGTTCAAGCTCGACGTCGCCAAGGCCAAGGAGCTGCTGGCAAAGGCCGGGTTGGCTGATGGCTTCAAAGTGACCATGGACGTGCGCACCGGCCAGCCGACCACCGGCATGGCGGAATCGATCCAGCAGACGCTCGGCCAGGCCGGTATCAAGCTTGAGATCATCCCCGGCGACGGCAAGCAGACGCTGACCAAATACCGCGCCCGCAACCACGACATCTATATCGGCAATTGGGGCCAGGACTATTTCGATCCCAACTCCAACGCGCAGACTTTCGCCTCGAACCCGGACAACTCCGACAGTGCCAAGATCAAGACACTGGCCTGGCGCAATGCCTGGGATATTCCGGACCTGACCAAGGAAACCGAGGCGGCGCTGCTCGAGAAGGACTCCGCCAAGCGCGCCGACATGTACAAGGACCTGCAGAAGAAGATCCTCGACACCAGCCCCTTCGTCATCATCCATCAGCAGCTGGAGGTGGCGGGGCTGCGCAAGAACCTGAAGGACTTCAAGCTCGGCCCGAGCTTCGACACCAACTTCGTCTGGCCGGTCTCGAAGGAATAGCGCTTTCGGACGCGCCGCGTGAGCGTAGCTGAGAACCAGGCGGCGGCGGGGCGCGGCGGCGCCCGTGCCGTCGCGCTTCTGTCGTCGATCGGCCGCTTCCTGGTCATCGCGGTGACGACCTATCTCGGTCTTCTCGCGGTGACCTTCTTCATCGGCCGCGTCATCCCGATCGATCCGGTGCTGGCCGTGCTCGGCGACCGGGCCCCTACAGCCGTCGTCGAGCGCACGCGCCGCGAGATGGGGCTCGACCTGCCGCTGATCCAGCAGTTCTACATCTACGTCAAAAACGCGCTCAGCGGCGATTTCGGCACTTCGGTGCTGACCACCAATCCGGTGATGTCCGACATCCGCCGCGTCTTTCCGGCGACCATCGAGCTGGCGACGCTCGGCACGATCATCGGCGCCGTCATCGGCGTGCCGCTCGGCGTGCTGGCCGCGGTGCGGCGCGGCAGCCTCATCGACCAGATCGTGCGCATCATCGGCCTTATCGGCTATTCCGTGCCGATCTTCTGGCTGGGGCTGCTCGGCCTCGTCCTGTTCTACGCCAAGCTGCAATGGGTCGCCTTTCCCGCGCGGCTCGACGTCGTCTACGAATACACTTTCACGCCGATCACCGGCTTCTACCTGCTCGATGCGGCCATGCAGGGACAGTGGGATGTCTTCTACGACGCCTACCGCCACATCATCCTGCCGGCCTCCCTGCTTGGCTATTTCGCGCTCGCCTATATCAGCCGCATGACGCGCTCCTTCATGCTGAACGAGATGGCGCAGGAATATATCGTCGCCGCGCGCGCCAAGGGCCTGTCGGAGACGCGCATCATCTGGGGCCACGCGCTGCGCAACGCCGCTGTGCCGATGGTGACGGTGATCGCGCTTTCCTATGCCAGCCTGCTCGAAGGCTCGGTGTTGACCGAGACCGTCTTCTCCTGGCCGGGCATCGGCCTCTACATCACCAATTCATTGCAGAACGCCGACATGAACGCGGTGCTCGGCGGCACCATCATCATCGGCTCGGTCTTCATCGCCATCAACCTTCTGTCGGACCTGCTCTATCGGCTCCTCGATCCACGGACGAAAGTCGAATGAGCGCCGAGACGATGCAAACCCGTCGCGAATGGCTGCTCAGCGAGCGGCCGTCCTCGCGCATGCAGGCAAGGCTCGGCCGCGCCTATGTGGCCTGGCGGCGCTTCACAGCCAACCGGCTCGCGCTCGTCGGTTTGCTCATCATTCTCGCGTTGGTGGTGGTAGCCGCGCTTGCCGGCGTGCTGGCACCCTACTCGCCAACCGTGGGTGACCTGAAGAATGCCCGTCTGCTGGCGCCGAGCGCCGCGCACTGGTTCGGCACCGACGACCTCGGCCGCGATATCTACTCGCGCATCCTGTACGGCTCGCGCTGGACGCTTTATGTCGTCATCCTCGTCGCCATCATCGCCGCGCCCATCGGCCTGCTGGTCGGCACCGTCGCAGGCTATGCCGGCGGCTGGACCGATGCCATTTTGATGCGCATCACCGACATCTTCCTGGCTTTCCCGAAGCTGGTGCTGGCGCTGGCCTTCGTTGCGGCGCTCGGCCCCGGCATCGAGAACGCGGTGCTGGCGATCGCCATCACCTCCTGGCCGCCTTACGCGCGCATCGCGCGCGCCGAGACGCTGACGGTGCGCAATTCCGACTACATCAAGGCGGTGCAATTGATGGGTGCCTCGCCCTTCCGCATCGTGCTGCGCCACATCATGCCGCTCTGCATCTCCTCGCTGATCATCCGGGTGACGCTCGACATGGCGGGCATCATCCTCACCGCCGCAGGCCTCGGCTTCCTGGGCCTCGGCGCGCAGCCGCCGCTGCCCGAATGGGGCGCGATGATCGCGTCCGGCCGCCGCTTCATCCTCGACCAGTGGTGGGTGGCTGCCGCACCAGGCGTTGCCATCCTCATCGTCAGCCTCGGCTTCAACCTGCTCGGTGACGGCCTGCGCGACGCGCTCGATCCCCGGAGCGGCGACCAATGAGTGGCGACCGATGAGCGGCAACCAATGAGCGGCAATTCCGATAGGCAAACGAAAGGCACGCTGCTCGAAGTCGACGATCTGCGCGTCACTTTCCCGACACGCACCGGAATCGTGCAGGCGGTTCGCAGCGTGTCCTTCTCGCTCGGCCGCGAGCGGCTGGGCATCGTCGGCGAGAGCGGCTCCGGCAAGTCGCAGACCGGCCGCGCCATCATGGGCCTGACACCGCCGCAGGCCGAGGTGTCGGCGAAAAAGCTGCGCTTCGACGGCATCGACCTGCTCTCGGTGTCATCCAGCCGGCGCCGTGCGCTGCGGGGAAACCGCATCGCCATGATCCTGCAGGACCCGAAATACTCGCTCGATCCGGTGATGACCATCGGCCGCCAGATCGTCGAGACGCTGCGCACGCATGAGAAAGTTGGAAAGGCCGAAGCGCGCGAGCGCGCGCTGGAGATGCTTCGGGCGGTCCAGATTCGCGATCCGGCCCGTGTCTTCGACCTTCACCCGCATGAGGTCTCGGGCGGCATGGGCCAGCGCGCGATGATCGCCATGATGCTGATCGCCGGGCCGGAACTGATGATCGCCGACGAGCCGACCTCGGCGCTCGACGTCACCGTGCAGCTCGATGTGCTGAACATTCTCGACAGGCTGGTCGCCGAGCGCGGCATGGGGCTGATCTTCATCTCGCATGATCTGCGCCTGGTGTCCTCCTTCTGCGACCGCGTGGTCGTCATGTATGCCGGCAAGGTGGTCGAGCAGCTCAAGGCGTCCGAGCTGCGCGAGGCCCAGCATCCCTATACGCGCGGCCTGCTCAACTGCATGCCGAGGATCGGCTTCGAGCGACACCCGCTGCCGGTGCTCGACCGCAAGCCGGAGTGGGCGGCATGACGGCCGCCATCACCATCGAAGGGCTGGAGGTGATTTTCGACCGCTTCCGCGCGCTGAAGGGCGTTAAACTCGAAGTCAGGGAAGGCGAGTCCTACGGCCTGGTTGGCGAAAGCGGCTCCGGCAAGTCGACCCTGCTCAAGGCAATCACCGGCCTTGCGCCTGTCGCTGCCGGCACCATCGCTGTCAACGGCAAGAGGCTTGGCAAGACCCGCGACAAGGCCTTTTACCGCGACGTGCAGATGGTCTTCCAAGATCCGTATGGGTCGCTGCATCCGCGCCAGACCGTCGACCGGCTGCTGCAGGAACCGCTCGCCATTCACGCAATCCAGGATGGCGAGAAGCGCATCGAGCGCGCGCTGGACGAAGTCGGCCTCGGCAAGGGTTTCCGCTTCCGCTATGCGCACCAGCTCTCCGGCGGCCAGCGCCAGCGCGTGGCGATCGCCCGCGCGCTGATCCTCGAACCTTCGATCCTTTTGCTCGACGAGCCGACCTCGGCGCTCGATGCCTCTGTCCAGGCCGAGGTGCTGAACCTGCTCGAAGAGGTGCGGCGGCGGCGCAAGCTCACCTTTCTGATGGTCAGTCACGACCTCGCCATCATCACCCATATGTGCGAACGGCTGATGGTGATGCAGAACGGCGAAGCGGTGGAGACGCTGACCGCAAGCCAGCTGATCGGCCACCGCGTGAGCGAGGATTATACGCGCAACCTGCTTCGGGCGAGCGAGGGGTTTGTGAGGGTGTAGTTTTCTCTCGCAGGTTCGCGACGGGGTGCGACCTGGCTTTTAACTCTCCGCAGCAACGATCACGTCTGCTTTGGCGCCATCCCGCACCCGACATGCAGGGCGGAGCGGCAAGGACGGCAAGGCGGATGATGTCGCGTTCCTGCTCATGGTTCCCTCGGCCCGCGGGAGCCGCTCCCGGCAGCGGCACGTCGCGGCTGCAGCGAGGATAATCGATCGGCCGGAAAAGGAAACTGTTTCTGCCTGACGATCGACTGGCTGGTCGAGATCGATTTCGGCCTTGCGGCAGGTCCAATCGACTGGGCCAATGTGCCGACTTGAGGAAAACCTGAAATAAGGTCAGAAGAGGCTTTGACGGCATCAAAACGGAGCGGGCGCCGGCCCGATGAGGTGTGAGATGAAGAATTCAGCCATTTCCGAACGCAAGAACCAGTCGATCTCGCGC
>NZ_RZSN01000370.1:0-1455 GCF_003997315.1 Mesorhizobium sp. M1A.F.Ca.IN.020.04.1.1 | reverse complement strand
CGACGCGGTCGACCGCCGGTATCTCTCGATGATCGCCCGCAACTTCGGCGGCGGACCGGTCGGCATCGAGACGATCGCGGCTGGGCTGTCGGAACCGCGCGACGCCATCGAGGACATCATCGAGCCCTATCTGATCCAGCAGGGGTTCATCCAGCGCACGCCGCGCGGCCGCGTGCTGACCGCCAATGCCTGGCGGCATCTCGGCCTTGAAGCACCGAAAGACCTCGCGCAGCAGCAGATCAGCCTGTTCCAGGAAGAGTAACGGACATTTGTTCGTCGGACGCGCCTTGAAGGGCTTCCTGCGCGAAATCTCCCCAGCTCCGCCAAGCTGAAGGCACAATTGCAGCCTCTAAGGCAGCTTGACGCATTTCCGAGGGTCGGGGCTGACCGATGATCACCAGACGTGGCTTTCTGCGCCTCATCGGCGGATCGTTCCTGTCTATGGTGTCGTTGAGCGCCTATGCGGTCGGCATTGAGCCGATGCTGCTCGCCCATGTGAAACGCTATTCGCTGACGCCGCCGCACTGGCCCGCAGGCCTCAAGCTGCGCGTCGCAGCACTGGCCGACATTCATGCCTGTCATCCCTGGATGACCTCGGAGCGGATCGCCTCGCTCGTCGAAAGGACGAATGCCCTGCAGCCAGACCTGATCGTGCTGCTCGGCGACTATGTCGATGGAATGCGGCTGGTCACGGCCGAAGTGTCTGCACCGGAGTGGGCCGCCGCTTTGTCAGGGCTGAAGGCGCCGCTCGGCGTGCTCTCGATCCTCGGCAATCACGACTGGTGGCACGATCATGCGGCGCAACTGGCCATGGCCGGGCCAACGGCCGCGCGCAAGGCACTGGAGAGCGTCGGCATCCCGGTGCTGGAAAACGACGTGATGCGGCTGGAGAAGGACGGGCAGGGCTTCTGGATCGCTGGACTCGCGGACCAGCTGGCAATCCGGCCGAGCAAAGCCCTGGGCCGCCACGGCTTCAAGGGTCTCGACGACCTCGGCGGGACGCTTGCCAAGGTGCAAGGCGACGAGCCGATCATCCTGCTCGCGCATGAGCCGGACATCTTTCCGAAAGTGCCTTGGCGAGTTTCGCTGACGCTTTCGGGCCACACCCATGGCGGGCAGGTGCGGCTGTTCGGCTATTCGCCGGTCGTGCCATCCGACTTCGGCAACCGCTACGCCTATGGCCATGTCGTCGAGAACGATCGCAACCTGATCGTCTCCGGTGGGCTCGGCTTCAGCATCATGCCGGTCCGTTTCGGCATGCCGCCGGAGATCCTGCAGATCGATCTCGGGTAGCTCCAGTATTTTTCACGCGGACGGAAAACCGCGCAGGCGCCAAGCGCCAGCAGCCCCGCCATCAAGGTCTTGATCATCGCGCCCATCGGTGCCATCCGGTTCTCGCGCCAAAGTTCAGGCCTGAAAAGGAAAGCGCGATGGACGATCATGGTGAATCCGCAG
>NZ_RZSN01000369.1:0-1492 GCF_003997315.1 Mesorhizobium sp. M1A.F.Ca.IN.020.04.1.1 | reverse complement strand
TCGCTGGCAGATCCGGCTGGCGGACGCGCATTTCTTTGGGCGGGCGCCATTCCGGCCATTCGGTCTTGGCGGCGACCTTGACGGTGCCGGTCCAGCCGAAGCCGTCGCGGCCGACGCTGATCTGGTAGCGCAGCGCCTGGCTCTTGTTCGTGACCAGATAGAGCGCTTTCTCGTTTTTGCGGATGATGATCGTTCCCGGCTGCTCGCCGGTCTGGAAGGCGACCGTCTTGCGCAGGCTGGGGCCCATGGCCGGAAGCGGCGGCAGTCCCGACCCGGCATCCGCGAAATCGCAAGGCACCGCCAGCGCGATGCCGATCAGGCAGGCGCCGGCAAGGCGAGTCGCTATCCGCCGCATTTGCTTTGTCGCAATTTCGGATGGAAAACCGCTGCGCGGATCTCCTGGAGTCGCTCTAGCGCTGGGCATTGTCCAGCCGCTCCTTGAACATGCGCTTCAGGTCCTTGTTGAAGCGGGCCCGCCCGTCCACCTCCGAGGGCAGGATGGCGCGGTTCAGCGCATCGGCCAGCAGCGCGTTGTCGAGCACCAGCGACTTGATGTGCGGCGCCTTGAAGATCTTCTCCAGTTCGCTGCGCGAGAAGTGGTTGCCGAACCATTTGCGCTTGTGCTTGTTGGCGACGAGCGTGATCGAGACGCCGTTGCCGCGCAATTCGCGGATCTTCTTGTAGAGCCGCTTGCCCTGCCTGAGCGAGGCGACGTTGAGCTCGAAGACGATGAAGATCTCGTCGCTGGTGCGCAGCACCGACTCGTGCCACGGCGTCTCGATGTTGGGCAGGTCGATGACGATGTCGTCGAAGCGGTAGGCGACGAGGTCGAGCAGGCGGAAGACGAAATCGGCGCCGCGTGGCTCGAACGGCAATTGCGGCCGCTCGAAGGAATAGAGCGTGAGGCCGGATGGCCGCGACAGCTTGATGACGTCCATCAGCTCGACATCGAGCCGCTCGGGCTGGCCGATGATGCCGGCGAGGTCGAACTGGTTGAACTGGTTGAGATAGGCGCCGCAATTGGCGCTCTGGAAGTCGAGGTCGACCAGGCAGGTCGACGCCGCCCGCTCGGCCGATTTCGACGCGAGATGCTCCGCCGCCGAGATCGCCAGCGTCGTCGCTCCGGCGCCGCCGCTGGCGGCAATGAAGGTGACGATGCGGCTTTTGGTGCCCTGGTTGCCGGTGTCGTGGAAGGTGACGGCGTTGAGCAGCTCCTTGGCGTCGAGCGGCTTGTGCAGCCAGTCCGACGCATTCATGCGCACCAGCACCCGCGTCTGCTCCGACGTCAGCTCGCCCGAGACCGCGATCAGCGGCACCGAAGCCCAGGCCGAGCGCGCCTCGACGATCGCCGCATTGCCGAGCAGTTCGCCATCGCCGAGATCGAGGATGATGATGCCCGGCCGCGCATCGGCCGGCGGCCCCTTGAGGAACTCGACCGCCTCCGAAACCCTGACGTCATAGATCGCCAGCGCGTCGAGCCGCGTGGTTACAT
>NZ_RZSN01000368.1:0-1514 GCF_003997315.1 Mesorhizobium sp. M1A.F.Ca.IN.020.04.1.1 | reverse complement strand
CGGAACAGCGCCGGCTTTCTCGATTGCGCTTACATAGTGGACGAGACAGAAGTAACCATCCTTTTCCACGTCGAAATTGCTGACGATTCCTATGACTGGTCGCATGTGCTTTGCCATCTTGAATGGGGTGCTTAGGTACGCGAGAAGAGCTTGCGCTCCATGGTGGTCAGGCGTTCCGGGCCTTTTTCCGTCACCAGCACCGTCTCGCTGAAGCCCATCCCCGCTGCCATCATCAGCATATGAAACACCATTCCCGGCTCTAAGACCCATTCGACGCCAGGCACGAATTCGCGGATAAATTCGCCTGCGGACGGGCGATGATTAAGACCAAGCGAATAGCCGGCACGATTCGTATAGGTCTCGCGCAGTCCAGACGCCAGGAGCGGCTCGCGGCAAGCTCGGTCGACCACGCTGGCCGGTGTGCCCGGCCGCATCAATGCGATGGCCTCGTCTTGGATGCGGATGATCGTGTCGGCGATACGCTGTTGCGCAGCGCTCGCCGGACCGACAACAGCGGTGCGCATCAAGCGTGCCCAGTAATTCTTGTGGACCCCGTTTTGTTCAAAGTAGACAGGATCGCCACGTTCCAGGCGCCGGTCCGAAAGTCCTCCATGTATGAGACTTGTTCGATCGCCGGAGGTGATGATACCGCCGAGCGACGCTGCCCCCGCCTTCACCAATGCGCTAGACACAGCCTCGGCGAGTTCTCGCTCCGCGACGCCAGGCCCGATAGCCTCGATGCCGGCCCGCAGGCCCACTTCAACCAGGCGGGCAGCGACGCGCAGATGTTCTATTTCCCGCGGCGATTTGATCAGGCGCAGGTGGTCGACAATACGGGGCTCTCCAACCAGAGTTGCATTCGGCAGCAGCGCCTGCAGCATCTTCCAGCGCTCCACCGTCAAGAACCATGAGTGCTCATCCACACCGACGCGCCCGCCTGCCAACCCAAGACCTTCAAGGGCTCTTCGCGCCGTGTCGAGCCAAACGGGGAGCGGATCAGCCGCATCTGCATAGACCACGTGGTTTTTGACCCATGAGGTGCTGTGCGCCGTGGGGACTTCCATGTCGCGCACGATCAGCACCGGGTCGCCGCGGCTGGGCACTGCTAAGGCGTGATAGGAGAAATAACCAATTTGATCTATACCGCTCAGATAATTAATGTTTTCTGGTTGGTGCAGCAGTAAGACGGGAAGATCATACTTAGCCATTTCTTCTTGAGTACGCCGTAGCCGCTCCCGATATTCCTCAGCCGGGAAATCCATTCCATTATTCGCAGGCTCACTCACCGTCTTAAGCTCCTTCATTGTTGACTAGCCCACTGGATTTGGTTCGCCATTCACCAGCTTGGCGAACCCCCTCTACGCCGGCATACATAATGACTGTGAACGCGATCAGCAGACTTGAAACGGCAGCGATCGTCGGCGTGATCTCTTCCCGAATTCCCGACCACATCTTGATCGGCAAGGTGGTGGTGTCCGGCCCGCTCACGAAAAGTGACAGCACCAACTCGTCGA
>NZ_RZSN01000367.1:0-1546 GCF_003997315.1 Mesorhizobium sp. M1A.F.Ca.IN.020.04.1.1 | reverse complement strand
CCGTCCGTTACCTGAGCAAGAACGCGCGTGCCACGGACCTGCCGGTGCTGCTGATTTTTGCGGTCACGCTCCTGGTCATCGGCCTCGCCATCGGCTCGCTGTTTCAACTCATCAACCAAAAGGCTGCCGCGCATCCGCTGGAGGTTCTGTTCGCGATGCTGTCGATCCCGCTTGGCTGGTTCACAATCCATGCGATGGCGGCGCTGCATTATGCGCATGTCTACTGGATGGACGGCGACGAGATCGAAGAGAAAACCAGGAAGAAGAATCCGGTCGGCGGCCTCGATTTTCCCGGCGGCAAACGCCCGGAAGGCTGGGATTTCCTGTATTTCGCGACCGTCATCGGCATGACTGCGCAAACCGCCGACACTGGGATAACGACCTCGCGCATGCGCCAGGTCGTGCTCGTCCATTCGATCCTGAGCTTTTTCTTCAACACGGTGATCGTCGCCGCCGCGGTCAATCTCGCGGTCAGCCTGGGCTGTCCATAATAAATCCGTGATCGGATGAAACAACGCTTGGGCCGGAGACGTATTGGGAGGAGAACAAGGCTCTGAGAGGCCGCAGAAGATGCAGCCGGGAGGACACCTAGATATGGAGACCGTCGCCAGAAGCGAACCCTCCACCGAGGTAGAAGCATCCACGCCGAAGGACCCGACGCTGATTTACCGGCAATCGGGCTGGACGCGCCTGACCCATTGGCTCTGGGCGTTCTCGCTGTTCTTCATGCTGCTTTCGGGCCTGCAGATCTTCAACGCGCGCCCGCAACTCTACATCGGCAAGGAATCGGGCTTCCAATACAACAATACGATCCTCGAGATCGGCGCCGAAAACACAGACGGCGGACCGCGCGGCTTTACCAAAATCTTCGGGCATCGCTTCGACACCACCGGCGTGCTCGGCTGGTCCGGCCCTCCCGGACAGGAAACGCCGCGCGCCTTTCCGTCCTGGGCGACGATCCCGTCCTACTACGACCTCGGCACGGCCCGCGTCGTGCATTTCTTCTTCGCCTGGGTGCTGAGCGCAACACTGCTCATTTGGCTGGTGGCGAGCCTGATCAACGGCCATATCCGTCGCGATCTTGCCCCTCGCCTGGATGACTTGCGCAAGCTGCCGCGCGACATCCTCGACCATGCGAGGCTGAAATTCCACCACGCGCGCGAATACAACACGCTGCAGAAAATGGCCTATGGCGGCGTGCTCTTCGTGCTGTTGCCGCTGATGATCATCACCGGGCTTGCGATGTCGCCGAGCATGAATTCGGTGCTTCCCTGGCTCAATGAAATCTTGGGCGGTCGGCAGACGGCTCGCACCATCCACTTCATTGTCATGGTGTTGCTCGTGCTCTTCTTCGTCGTCCATATGCTGATGATCGTGGCTGCCGGTCCGATCAACGAGCTGCGCTCGATCATCACCGGCTGGTATCGCACCGACCCGCCCGCAAAGCACGACCAGGCAACCGAGAGGAGCGCCTGACATGGCAAAATTCCAGATTAGCCGCCGGAAGTTCTTGACCTCCGCCAGCCTCGGTCTGTCAGGCATCTGT
>NZ_RZSN01000366.1:0-1559 GCF_003997315.1 Mesorhizobium sp. M1A.F.Ca.IN.020.04.1.1 | reverse complement strand
CGCAAGCATCAATTTCGATTATTACGTCGGCATCGCGCGCCAGGCGGAAGCGGCGGGCATAGCCTTCGCCTTCGTCGCCGATGGGCTCTACATCAACGAACAGTCGATCCCGCATTTCCTCAACCGCTTCGAGCCAATCGTGCTGCTGTCGGCGCTGGCGGCGGCGACAAAGAGCATCGGCCTGGTCGGCACGCTGTCGACCTCCTACAGCGACCCGTTCACCGTCGCCCGGCAATTCGGTTCGATCGATGTGGTGAGCGGCGGACGCGCTGGCTGGAACGCGGTGACCTCGCCGCTCGAAGGCTCCGCCAAGAACTATGGCCGCGACAAGCATCCCGAGCACGCGCTGCGCTATCAGATCGCCGCCGAGCATATCGAGATCGTCAAGGGTCTCTGGGATTCCTGGGACGACGATGCCTTCCTGCGCGACCGGCAGACCGGCCGCTATGCCGATTTCTCGAAGATGCACCGGCTGAACTTCAAGGGTCGCTTCCATTCGGCCGAGGGGCCGCTCAATCTCGGCCGTTCGCCACAAGGACAGCCGGTTCTCTTCCAGGCCGGCGGTTCGGACGACGGCATCGCGCTTGGCGGCAGGCATGCCGACGCGGTCTTTGCCAACGCCGCTTCCTTTGAGGAGAATCGCGAGCTGTCGCGGCGGCTGAAGGAAAGCGCGGTGGCGCATGGCCGCAGCGCCGACCATATCAAGATCTTGCCGGGCATCGCGCCGATCGTCGGCTCGACGGAGGAAGAGGCCGAGCGCAAATATCGCGAGATACGCGACCTGGTCACGGTCCATGAAGCGCTGCTCTATCTCGGGCGCTTCTTCGACCATCATGACTTCACCGCCTATCCGGTCGACGAGCCGTTCCCGGAACTCGGCGACATCGGCAAGAACAATTTCCGCTCGACCACCGACCGCATCAAACGGGTCGCCAGGGAAAAGAACCTCACCTTGCGCGAGGTCGCGCTGGACGCCGCAACGACGCGCAGCGCCTTCATCGGCACGCCGGAAAAGATCGCCGACGAACTGGTCCGCTGGGTGGATGGCGGAGCGGCGGACGGTTTCGTGCTGGGCTTCCAGGTCATCCCGGCCGGGCTCGACGATTTCGAGAAGCATGTCCTGCCCATCCTGGAAAAGCGCGGCCGCCACGTCCGCGATCAGATCGGCACGACCCTGCGCGACCACCTCGAGCTGCCATTCAAGGAAAGCCGTCACGCGCAGAATGCTTCTTCCGCGGCGGCGACCGAGGAAGCAGCCTGATGACGGTCCGGCCCGCTCCGCCTTCGGCGGCGATCGCCGAGGCGATCCTGGACAGCGCCGACGAGTTCGTCGCTCTGCGCCGCAAGCTTCATAGCGAACCGGAACTGGCCTACCAGGAGAAGAAGACCAGTGCGCTGGTCGCCGAGCGCCTGCAAGCCTGGGGCTATCAGGTTGTCCGCAACATTGGCGGCACGGGTGTCGTCGGAACGCTGCGCAACGGCAATGGCGGGAAGTCGATCGGCATCCGCGCCGACATGGACGCCTTGCCGATCGTCGAGGCGACGGGCCTGCCCTATGC
>NZ_RZSN01000365.1:0-1565 GCF_003997315.1 Mesorhizobium sp. M1A.F.Ca.IN.020.04.1.1 | reverse complement strand
GGCAACCAGTGCCTCGATGCGGCGACCAGCAGCGCGCCGGCGACCAGCCCGAGGCTGCCGAGCGTCGTGGCAAGCCGGCCGGTCGATTTCGCCTCGCCCAAAGCGCCGCCTCGTCGTTTCACCGGATCATACATTAGGCGCCGATGACATCGCTTGAAAAGCAAGGCTTTGCGTTAAGTCTCGCGCAACCAATGCGGCCTACAATCGAGCATCGGATGTCGAGGGGGATGACATGACGCGCAAGCCGACACTGCTCTTTGCCTTCCCGGCTCTCATGCTGTTCCTGCTGGCGGCGGAACGGACGGCGACGTTTCTGCTCGGAACCTATTCGGCCAGCCCGACCATGTGGCGCATCTGGCTCGAGCTGCGCCCCTTCTCGACGATGTTCTGGCAGCAGGTGGACTTCTATCTCGGCGGCTCGATGGCCGTCGATGCCGCCGTCATCGTCGTTGCGTCAGGCGTCTGCTGGATGGCTTGCCATGCCAAGAGATCCGCCGGCTTCTTCCTCGCCAACCATGCCGCGCTGATGTTCGCCGGTCTGATGATAGCGGCCGGCAGCCGTTCGGAAACGGCGAGCACGATCGCCAACTTCACGGCGCCGCGCGGCTTTCAATTCTCGCTGGCGATCGACTTCAGCTTGAAAAACTGCATGGTGCTGTGCCTTGGCCTTGCGGCCTGCGCCTATTGCCACGTCGCCTTCCTGCGCGAGGCGAGGCTGCGCGCCGAAGCCCGCGCCGTCCGCATCCTGGCGCTGCAGCGTGATCTGTAAACCGTGCTGATCGGAATGCCTTCCGCTATCGCCCGGTGCCGCGTCAGTTGATCTTCTTGTAGTAGACTTTACCGTCGGCCTGCTGGATGCGCTGATAGGACGGATTGGGTCCGGGCGGCGCGGCCTTGCCCTTGAATGCCGGCGCGCCGACGGACGGGTTTTCACCTGCCGAGGCCTCGGCCACGGTCGTGTTGGCGAAACTAGGCTCTGGCGCCCGCGGCGGCTCGGCGTCGGCGGCGACGGGCTGGCCCTGCTCAAGCCGGGCAAGATTGCCGTTTATCTGGCCGAAACTCGCCTGCAGCTGCCGGTCCAGCGTCTCGAACCGGCTCTGGAAGCCGTTGTTGACGGTATCGATGCGCGCGCCGATCCGCTGCTCGAACTGGCCGAGCTGGTCCAACCGCGCCTCCAATGCCCGAAGGTCGTTGACGCCGCGATAGAGATAGATGGCGGCGGTGACGTTGATGGCGGTGACGAGGACCGCGCCGGCCGCGACCACGCCGATGGTTCTCGCCCGGCTCGGCCTGCCCGGCGCCTTTTCCCGTTCGCTGAGTTCGATTGCCGGAATATCCGTCTCGCTGATCATCGTCATTCAACCACCACCTTTGCGCCCACCGCGACGCGCTTGAAGAGATCTATCACATCCGTGTTCGTCAGCCGAAAACATCCGGACGTGCCGTCGAAGCCGACACCCTTGGGATCGTTGGTGCCATGGATGCGATAGAGCGTGTCGCGGCCGTCGCGCGACAGATAGAGCGCCCTGGCGCCAAGCGGATTGTAGGGACCGGCGGGCACCATC
>NZ_RZSN01000364.1:0-1566 GCF_003997315.1 Mesorhizobium sp. M1A.F.Ca.IN.020.04.1.1 | reverse complement strand
TCGAGGAAAATGTCGCCGACGATGCCGGGCTCGAAAAGGCGATCGGTCTGATGACCCGCCATGGCGCCATCGCCGACACGATTGGCCGCGCCCGTCACTTCGGCGAGATCGCCCGCGACGCGCTCGCGCCGCTGGAGGCGACGCCGCAGAAATCGGCGCTGATCGACGTCATCGATTTCTGCATCAGCCGCGTCAACTGAGCGCCTGTCGGTTCTCCTTGGCATCGCCTGGCGTCCGCCGGGCGGGCGCCTGTGATTCCGCTCTGGCCGTCTCGACAAACGGCAGCTCAGCAAATTATCTATAAAACATGGCCACCACAGAGGACACGATCGCCGTCCGCATCAGCAAGGAACTGGCGGACCGCATCATTTCGGGCGCTATCGAGCCCGGATCGCGGCTGCGCCAGGATCATGTCGCCGAGGAATTCGGCACCAGCCACGTGCCGGTGCGCGAGGCCTTCCGCCGCCTCGAGGCGCAGGGTTTGGCGATCAGCGAGCCGCGCCGCGGCGTGCGTGTGGCCGCTTTCGATCTCGGCGAGGTCAGGGAAGTGGCCGAGATGCGCGCCGCGCTCGAAGTGTTGGCGCTGCGCCACGCCGCGCCGCATCTGACGCCGGCGATCCTCGACCGCGCCGAGGAGGCGACCAAGGCGGGCGACAAATCCCGCGATGTCCGCTCCTGGGAGGAGGCCAATCGCACCTTCCACCGCTTGATCTTGACGCCCTGCAACATGCCGCGCCTGCTTTCCACCATCGACGACCTGCATGCCGCAAGCGCGCGTTTCCTGTTCGCCGCCTGGCGCTCCGAATGGGAGACCCGCACCGATCAGGATCACCGGGCGATCCTGAGCGCGCTGAGGCAAGGCAACACGGAATCGGCCGCCGCCACGCTCGGCCGGCATGTGCAATGGATCGGCCAAAAACCGGTCAAGACCGCTTCCGGCAGGACTCGCGACGCCTTCGCCATCGTCGGCTAGCGCGAGAACGCAGACACAGCTGCCTTTCTGCGCTCAATGGCAGTCAAATGTCGGTTTTGGGCGCCCCGATTGCCCATGAATGGCTCAGCCTCATTGCCCTCCGCAAGGCAGCGCTTGCCATCTCCGCAAAAATATGGATTCGATAATAGATCGATTGCAGGAATTATCTATAATTTCAACTCAACCAGGGACCTCACCGTGACAAACATCGCCGTTTCGACCCGCCAGTCTTCCTTCAGCCCGCTCCAACTGCACAGCCGCTCCGTTGCCTGGCAGTTCGGCGCCGTCGTCCTCGGCTCGCTGTTCCTGGCGCTGTCGTCCTACATCGAGGTGCCGATGGTGCCGGTTCCGGTGACCATGCAGACCTTCGCGGTGACGCTGGTCGGTGCGCTCTATGGCTGGCGCTTCGGCGCGCTCACCATCGCGGCCTGGCTTGTCGAGGGTGCCGCCGGCTTCCCGGTTCTGGCCGGCGGTGCGGCCGGCGTGCAGCATTTTATGGGCCCGACCGGCGGCTATCTCTTCTCCTTCCCGATCGTCGGTGCGATCGTCGGCTGGCTGGCCGAGCGCGGCTGGAACGGCAATCGGGTGATGCT
>NZ_RZSN01000363.1:0-1606 GCF_003997315.1 Mesorhizobium sp. M1A.F.Ca.IN.020.04.1.1 | reverse complement strand
GCCTGGCTGAGGAACACCGTGCCGCGCAGATTGATATTTAGCGCGTGGTCGAAATTATCAGGCTTCAATTCCAGAAGGTCGCCGCGCACGACGGCGCCTATGCCGGCGTTGTTGACGAGGCAATCGATGCTGCCGAAGGCGTCCACCGCCGCCGCGACCAGTTTTGGATGGCCAGCGAGATCAGCGATGTCACAGCTGGCATAGGCGAATTTCGCGCCGCGCGCGGCGATGCTTTCGGCAAGTCCATCGGCCGGCTTGTCCGCAAGGTCGGCAACAAGAATATCGAAGCCGGCATCGGCCAGCGCCTCAGCGCAGGCAAGGCCGATGCCGCGCGCGCCGCCGGTGACGATGGCTGCCGGGCGGGTCATGCCGCGAACTCCGTCTTGCGGATATGGTCTGCCACGCGCAGCGCCTGGGCTGCGATCGACAGCGCCGGATTGACCGCCGCCGAGGTCGGCAGGAAGCCGGCGTCCACGACGAACAGGTTCTTATGGTCGTAAGCACGACAGAACGTATCGAGTGGCGCCGTCGCGGGGTCGTTGCCCATCCGCACGGTGCCGCACTGGTGCGAGGGCGTGCGCTTGTCGAACGGGCGCGACAGCACGATCGGGTAACCGCAGGCGCGGAAGTTTTCGCGCATCACCGTGGTCAGGCCTTCCAGCGACTGCATGTTGGAGCGCCGCCACTGCATGACGATCTCCTTGCCGTCGACCAGGATGCGGCTTTCCGGATCGGGCAGGTCCTCGCACATCAGGTACCAGTCGACGGCGTGGCCGGCCATGAAATCGAGCGCGAATCTTGGCGCCAGCTTCACATTGGCCCGCAGCATGTTGCCGTCGATCTTGCCGAGCAGTTGCACATTGCCCAGCGGCTTGCCACCCTTGCCGTCCGACAGATAATAGTCGTTGAGCATCAGCGTCTTCTGGTAGACGGCGTCGTTGCGGCGGCGCGGGTCGATCGCCAGCATCGCGCTCGAATTGTGGTTCATGAAATTGCGGCCGACCTGGTCGGAACTGTTGGCGAGGCCTTTGCCGTTTGTCGAGGGCGAGCGCAGCAGGATGACGGCGGAGTTGATCGCGCCGGCCGATAGGATGACCAGCTTCGGCGAGAGCGTCCTTTGCGCGCCGTTCTGCGTGTAATGAATGGCGGCAATCGATTTGCCGTCCGGCGAGGCCTCGAACCAGTCGACATGGGCGCCGGTTTCGAGCTTGATGTTCTTGTCATTGAGCGCCGCCGCCAGAGGCCCGGTCTGGGCGTCGACCTTGCCTTGCCCGGTGTTCGGAAAAGCATCCCAGCCGGTCTTGCCCTCCTTCAGCCAGGCTTCGATGTCGACGCCGAGCGGCAGCGAGGCAGGATGCAGGCCGAGGCCTTTGAGCTCGGCGCGAGCACGCGCGATCGAAGGTTCGTCGGGCACCGGCTTGAAGGCATAAGGAATCGAATGGAACGGCTCGGTCGGATCCTCGCCGAGCGCGCCGCGCACGCGGAAAAGCTGCTCGGCCTTCGAATACCAGGGTTCGAACTCGTCATAGGAAAACGGCCAGGCCGGCGAGACACCGCCGAAATGCTCCAGCTCGGAGAAATCCTCCTTGCGGTAGCGGATCAGCAC
>NZ_RZSN01000362.1:0-1614 GCF_003997315.1 Mesorhizobium sp. M1A.F.Ca.IN.020.04.1.1 | reverse complement strand
CCCGTCCCCTCGCACTCCGCGCAGCGCACACTCACCCCCGGGCACCTATGCTGATGTGTTCCCGCCGGGCAGCAGTGGCCGTTGGAACTGCACCACCTCGGGCATTCGAAAGTCGTGCCGGTGCCGCCGCAGCCCTGGCACTCGCCCATTTCGGGTAACATCAAACCCATCTTGCCCAACCCCCTCGGCGTGAACGCCTCAACCCCACGAACGGCGGAGCCCAACCGCCGTCTCCCGACATTGCCACACGGCAATTAAGGTTTTTCTAAAAAACTGAATCGGCGCGAACGCAAGTCGCCGGCCGAGCTTTTCCCACCAATCAGCAAGCCAAGGAGCCTCTCATGGACCGCAACTTCGCGCGGGCGCTTGCGCTCGTGCTTAAATCCGAAGGCGGCTGGTCGGACAGAAAAGCTGATCCCGGCGGCGCCACCATGAAGGGCGTCACACTCGCGAACTTCCGCCGCTACGTGAAGGCCGACGCCAGCAAGGCCGATCTGAGGAAGATCACGAACGGGCAGGTGGCCACCGTCTATCGGCAGTTCTACTGGGACGCCGTATCCGGCGCCGAGCTCCCCGACGGCGTCGACTATGCCGTCTTCGACTTTGCCGTGAACAGCGGGCCGGGCAGGGCGGCGAAATACCTCCAGGCAGTGCTCGGCGTCGCCCAAGACGGCCGCATCGGGCCGGCGACGCTCGCCGCGGCCCGGGCGAAACCCGCCGGCGTCGTCATCGACATGCTTTGCGATGCGCGGCTTGCCTTCCTCCAGCGGCTGCCGATCTGGCCGACCTTCGGCAAGGGCTGGCGCGCGCGCGTCGCCTCGGTGCGCGCCGAGGCACTGCTCATCTCGGCGCAGCCGGAGGCGCCGCTTCAATCCTCGTCGCGAGTTCGGGTCTCTGACGCCACGCAGCCGGCCATCAACGCCTCTGACGGCGACGGCGCCCCGCCGGCCGCCCCGCAGGCATCGCCTCGCAGGGCCGCCGCCGTCCTCGCTTTCGTCGCGCTGGCGCTCGGCTCAGCCGCCGCCTGGGCCGCGCATCTTCCCTGCAATCTCTTCGGAGTGTTCTGCCAATGATCGCGGTCATCATCCGCATAGCGCTGCGCTATGGCGCGGGCGTGCTCGTCGCGCGCGGGCTGCTGGGCGCCGGCGACGCCGAGGCGCTCTCGGCCGATCCCGACATCCAGATGGCGCTCGAAACCGCCCTCGGCCTGGCGCTCAGCTTCGCCGCCGAGGCCTGGTACGCGCTCGCCCGCAAATTCCACTGGTCGAAATGAGGTAGCAAAATGGTCGAGGTCTTCACCGAACTCGTTCGCCAGGCTTTGCCTTGGGTCATCGGTGCGCTGCTCCTGATCGCGGCGCTCGTCGTGTGGTGGCTGGCATGACGGCGCTCTTGTCCTTTCTCTTCGGCAATCCGGCGGTTTTGGGCGTTCTGGCGTCTTTCATTGCAGCACTTGGTTGGGGCTTTCACCAAAGGCTTGCGGGGGCGCGGGCCGAGCGCGACCGGCAGGCGGCCGACGAGGCGGCAGCCCGCGATATAACTGCCCAGGTCGACAACGAAATCGGCGCGCTGCCCGCCGGTGCGGTCAAGAAGGAGCTGAAGCGATGGGCAAGGGAC
>NZ_RZSN01000361.1:0-1624 GCF_003997315.1 Mesorhizobium sp. M1A.F.Ca.IN.020.04.1.1 | reverse complement strand
AGCTGGCAGCGGTCGCGCCGGAAATCATGAAGGCGTTCCGCAAGGATGAAATCGGCCTTAACGAGGTCGCCGCCTACACGCTCACCGACGATCAGGAGCGCCAGCGCGCCGTTTTCAAGGCGATGCCGAAGGCGGCAAGCTGGCAAATCAAGAAGGCGCTCACCGAGGGCAACATTCCCCTGTCGGACAAGCGCGTCCGGTTCGTGACGCTCGAAGCTTACGAGGCAGCGGGCGGCGGCGTCATCTGCGATCTGTTCGCAGAGCGCGGCGACGACGCCTATTTGACCGATGCTGCCCTGTTGGACCGGCTTTTTGCCCAGAGGATCGAGGCGGTTATTGAGCCGGTGAGGGCCGAAGGCTGGCAAGAGGTGCTGTTTTCGTCGGAGGGGTATTATTCCATTTCGGAAAAGTACCGGGGTCGAATCTATCCGACGCGCCGAGAAATGACGCCCGAGGAACAGCAGCAGCGGGACGCAATGACAGAGCAACTGGTGGCGCTCGGCGTCGATGCCGAAGTCGATCCGGACAACGAGGAGCTTGCCGCGCAGTGGCAAGAGCTTTCCGATCGCATCGATGCTATGACGCCGGAGGTCTATGATCCGGAGGAAATGGCCAAGGCTGTTGCAGTGGCGTGCTTCGACTATAACGGCAACCTGACCATTCATCGCGGCCTCACCGTCAAGAACGGCAACACGCGGAGTGAAGCAAAAACCGGACCCAAGGTTGACGCCGAAGGGATAGAGCTTCCCGGCGCGGCCATGCAGGAGGAGCTTGCAGCGGTCCGCACGGCATGCGTTGCTGCCGATCTTGCGGCAAACCCGAAGATCGCCCTTGTCGCAACGGTCCATGCGTTGGCAGCAGAGGCATTCAGCCGCTATGGCGGGCACAGCGCATGCCAGATTTCGCTTGATCGCGGACACCCGGAACAGCGGATAGCCAACAAGGAAATGCGCCCGCTCGTCGCCATCGAGACGGCGCTTGCGGCGAAACGTGAGGCCGCACCAAAGAACCCCGGTGATTGGTGGGGCTATTTCCTCGCTATGGACGAGACGGCCTTGCTCGAACATCTGGCCGTGTTCACCGCCATTTCGCTCAAAGCCTTCAACCCATTTGGCGGTGCAGCGGTGCGCGTTCAGGCCGACGCACTGGCCGAGGCGTTGGACAGCCGCCCTGAGCGGTGGGTGACACTTTCGGACCTTGAGTTCCTCCGGCGCACCAAGAAATCGGTGATCCTCGCCGCCGTCGAGCGCGTGAAGGGCAAGGACCGAGCCACCAACCTTTCCGGCATGAAGAAGGGCGATCTTGTTGAGCGGGCAACCGCCGAGCTGGACGGGCTCTGGCTTCCTGCTTCCCTTTCGGCATTCGCCAGCGAAGCCGATAGGCAGAAGGCGGGCGCCCCGTACTGCGATCCCGTCTTTGACGATGCGATCGAAGACGACGAGCTGGACGAGGAAGAACTGGACGGCGACGACACCCTTCCCGAAGCGCCCGAGTGATCGACGGCACCGGCCGCGTCCCTCGAGCGCGGCCGGTGCCCATTTTTTTGCACGGAGCCGCCGTCTCCTATTTCCAGGTTCGAGACGACGGCCCGCTCCCCTGTTTGCAATTCGGGAAGCGTTGGCAC
>NZ_RZSN01000035.1:0-40005 GCF_003997315.1 Mesorhizobium sp. M1A.F.Ca.IN.020.04.1.1 | reverse complement strand
GCGCTGCTCGCCAACATCGCCGAGCGAGCCGACGAGCTCAGCGCACGCTACGGCAATGTCACCAAGCCTTCCGTCGGCGCCATCCAGCGCACGCTTCTGGTGCTTGAGCAGCAGGGCGCCGCGAACTTCTTCGGCGAGCCGGCGCTGCGCATCGCCGATTTGATGCGCACCACCCGCGACGGCCGCGGCGCGATCAGTGTTCTGGCCGCCGACAAGCTGATGATGAATCCCAGGCTCTACGCCACTTTCCTGCTCTGGCTGATGTCGGAGCTGTTTGAGGAACTGCCCGAGGTCGGCGATCTCGAGCGGCCGAAGCTGGTCTTCTTCTTCGACGAGGCGCATCTTTTGTTCGAGGACGCGCCGAAGGTGCTGGTTGATCGCGTCGAGCAGGTGGTGCGGCTGATCCGCTCCAAGGGTGTCGGCGTCTATTTCGTCACCCAGAACCCGCTCGACATTCCGGAAAAGGTTTTGGCCCAGCTCGGCAACCGCGTGCAGCACGCGTTGCGCGCCTATACGCCGCGCGAGCAGCAGGCGGTGCGGACGGCGGCCGATACCTTCCGGCCCAACCCGGATTTCGACTGCGCCACCGCGATTACCCAGCTCGCCACCGGCGAGGCGCTGGTCTCGATGCTGGAGGATAAGGGCGTGCCGGCCATGGTACAGCGCACATTGATTCGCCCGCCGTCGTCGCGGCTCGGGCCGATCACACCCGACGAGCGCCGCAAGGTCCTTGCCGAGAGCCCGGTCGCCGGGCAGTACGATCAAGCGGTCGATCGCGACTCGGCCTTCGAGATACTGCAGAAGAAGACCAGGGAGGCGCAGGAAGCCGAAGCGCAGGCGCAGCAGGCGGGCACCGGCGGCTCGCGCTGGACAATTCCGGGCTTCGACGATGTGTTGGGAGGGTCGGGCCGCCGGTCCTCCAACCGTCAGACAGTGGCCGAAGCCGCGATCAAGTCGGTGGTGCGTTCGGTGGGCTCTTCCGTCGGCCGCGCGATAGTGCGCGGGATACTAGGCAGCCTGGCGCGCGGGCGGTAGCGCCCAACTGAGGCGCGGCAATCAGAGGGCAGGGCGCTTGGCTACGGCAAGGCCGATGCCCAGCGCGATCATCGCGCCGCCGGACGCCTCCCGGAGCCGACGTATCATGCCGGACCGGCCTGCCGCGCCTTCCCTGATGCGGCCGGCCGCGAATGCCACCACGACATCGGCCAGCGTGTTGAGCGTCACCGACACGAAGCCGAGCACCATGAACTGCAAGGCGACGTGGCCGGCGCCGAGATCCAGGAATTGCGGAATGAAGGCCAGGAAGAAGGCGGCCGTCTTCGGATTCAACGCCTCGACCAGCACCCCTTCGCGAAACGCGCGGCCAACGCCGACCGCAGGCGTCGGCGCGCCACCTTCCAGTTTTGTCTTTGCCTCGCGGCGGGCGGACTGGAAGGTGCGCAAGCCGAGCCAGACGAGGTAGACGGCGCCGATCAACTTCAGCGCCGTAAAGAGTTCGGCGCTCGCGAGCACGAGGGCTGAAACGCCCAGGCTTCCGGCAAGCACATGAACCATGCCGCCCAGGCCCGTCCCGAAACTGGAGGCGACGCCTTCAGCGCGGCCTCCGGCCAGGGTGCGCGCGGCGACATAGAAGATGCCCGGTCCGGGCGTGATGGCAAGCAGCAGCGCCGCGGCGAAGTACAAGGCGAATAGTGTCAGGTCCGGCATGATCGGCTCACTGGCAATTGGACTGGGTCGGATGTCAAGACGGGATCAGTTGGGCGACGTCGCGATCCGAAGGCCGGTCGCTCGCTGCTAGACCAGTGGCGACACCGGCGCGATCGGCCGCGTTGCGGTTCTGGCTCATCTTGCGCTTGCCTTGGAGCCGCGTGATCGGCATGCGCAAGCCGACAATGCCTTTGAGTTGTGCCTGGATGAAATCCGGCGGCGCATCCGATACGGACCAAGGCGAGGGGCGTCCGCCTTCGTGGAGATTGGTCAGGCGCGTGACGATCTCGAGCAGCCTGTCGGCGTCCTCGAAGAATTCGATCGGCCCATAGGCATGAACGGCCAGGTAGTTCCAAGTCGGCACTACCTTTCCGGTCTCCTGCTTGGTCTGATACCAAGCCGGCGTCACATAGGCGTCGGGCCCCATGAAGATCGCCAGGCCATCGCCCAGAACCGGTGCGCGCCACTGCGGATTTGCCTTCGCGACATGGCCGTAGATTGTTCCATGCTCGCCCTCGCTCTCGTTGAGCAAGAGCGGCAATGGCGTCGCCTGCGGTCCTTCCGCCGTGGCGGTGACCAGCGTCGCCAGCCGTGCTGCGCGGATCGTCGCCATGAGGCTCTCCCTGTTGTCATCGCGGAAGGCGGGCGGAATGTACATGGCGGAAACTCCTTGCATTGCATTTAAGGATGCAGGAAAGCTGGCTTGCTTGGAACATCCAGTTTTACAGGTTTTCGATGGTCCAGTTGGAGCAGGAAGGCGTGGCGCGCCGGATCATCGCGGCGATCAAGGCGCAAATCCACAGCGGCGTTTACCGGCCCGGCGATCGGCTGCCGTCGTCGCGGGCCTTTGCCGCCGAATGGGGCGCGTCGCGAACCACGGTGACGGCGGCCTACAACCAGCTCGACGCCGAAGGCTATCTGATCATTCGGCAGGGCGCGCGTGCCATTGTGGCTCCGGGACTGGAGAGGCCGTCAGGGGCGGCTTCCATCGCGGCTGCCTCGCCACGCAACCTATCGACGTTCGCGCGCAGGCTGCTGGCTTTGCCTCCGCCGGCGGAACAGCAGCCGGCCAAGGTTGCGGATTTCCGCTATGGCGACCTGTCCGGAGCGGACTTCCCGGTCCTGGCTTGGCGACGGGCCTCGAACAAAGCCATTCTGCGGCGCGGCGCACGGTTGCGCTATGGCGACCCACAGGGCTCGCTTGCTCTTCGCAGCGCCCTTCAAACCTATCTCTGGCGCGCACGCGGCATCAGCTGCGCGCCGGACCAGATCGCCATCGTCAACGGCTCCCAGCAAGGGCTCGACCTCTGCGCGCGGCTGCTGCTCGACTCCGGCGACCCGTTCGTGATCGAGAATCCGGGCTATCTGCTGGCCCGCCATGCCTTCACGGCCGCGGGCGGCGTCGCCGTGCCAGTTGCGGTCGACGCTGACGGGCTAAGGACGGATGCGCTGCCGCCGGCCCGTCTGGCTTACGTCACGCCATCGCACCAGTTTCCGCTCGGCGGCGTGCTTTCGGCGACGCGGCGGCATTCCCTCCTGGCCTGGGCCACGGCATCAGGCGCCTATGTCGTCGAAGACGATTACGACGGCGAATACCGCCACGACATCGCCCCCATCCCGCCTCTGCAGACGCTCGATCCAGGCTCGGTCATCTATGTCGGCACGCTGTCCAAAACACTCTCGCCCACCTTGCGGCTCGGTTATCTCGTCGTCCCCGCCGGCCTGCGTCGGGCCTTCAGCGAGGCAAAGCGCCTGACCGACCGGCATGCTCCGATGCTGGAGCAGGACGTATTGGCCGACCTGCTGACGAGCGGCGCTTACGAGCGCCACGTCCGCAGCATCCGCAGGAAAAATGCCGAACGCAGAGAGGTCCTGCTGCGGGCGCTGGCCGATCATATCGGGCCAAAGGTGACTGTTGCTGGGGCCGACACGGGCCTGCACGTCGTGGCCTGGTTGAACGGCATCGATTCTGGATGCGAGCCGGCGATCATAGCCGACGCACGTGCTGCGGGGATCGGCCTCTATCCGGTATCGCCGCTCTATGATCCGGCCGAGCCGCGGCCCGAAACGACGGGCTTCATCATGGGATATGCTGGTCTCGACGCGGAGGCGTTGCGCCGCGGCGTTGCGGTGCTGGCGGACATCCTCGCCAAGCACCGCTGACGAACGCCGGATCAAAAGATCTCGTCACTCTCCTGCGGCACCGGCCCCAGCAGGACAGAGTCGTCCGGCACGCCGTTGTCGATCGGAATGGCCCGGCGCTCGGGCATATCGGCCATCGGCTGGCCGACATCTGCTGTGACAACGACCGGCGTCTTGTTGGGCACGCGGTCATAGAGGTCGATGATGTCCTGGTTGATCAGGCGCACGCAGCCCGACGAGACCGACTTGCCGATCGACCACCATTCCGGCGACCCGTGCAGACGATAGAGCGTGTCCTGGTTGCCTTTGAAGAGGTAGAGCGCACGCGCCCCGAGCGGGTTCTTGAGTCCGCCGGGCATACCGCCGTTCTTGGCGCTGTATTCCGTCAGTTCCGGCTGGCGGGCGACCATCTCGTCCGGCGGCGTCCATTTCGGCCACTTCTGCTTCCATTGCACGACCGCATCGCCCGACCATTCGAAGCCGGCGCGGCCGAGACCGACGCCGTAGCGGATCGCCTGGCCACCCTCACGCACCAGATAGAGGAAGTGGTTGGTGGTATCGACGACGATGGTGCCCGGGCGCTGTCCGGTCGGATCGGGAACGATCTGGCGCAAATATCTGTGATCGATCTTGTTTACCGGGATGGCCGGCAGGTCGAAGCCGTTGTCGGACATCGGCCCATATATGCTGGCGTAGTCGCCGAGCGGCGGCTCCACAGAGGCCGGCGCCGGCTGCACGGCTGCCGGGCGAGGACCGGTGGTGGAGCAGGCGGAAATCGCCGAAGCAGCGCCAAGGGCCGTGAGATTGAGGAAGCCACGGCGGCTGATGCGGAAGGAAGCGTCTGACATGGTTGCCTTTTCTAGGTCTTGAATTCGCAAGAATGCATGAATCCGCTGGCCGGCGCCGACAGCTGCAATAACAGTCGGCGGTGATAGGCGGTTCCAATTCTGGCCTCAGGGTGGACAAACAATGGCCAAGCTGTGACCCCGACACATCTGTTGCGCTGCAGCAACAGCACCCTCAAACCCCTGCCAGAAGGCCTTCGAGCGAGGGCAGGATCAGCCCCGGCGGAAAATCCCGGTATTCGTCGGGCTGATTGGCGCGATTGATCCAGACGGTGCGGAAGCCGAACCTGGCGGCGCCCGCGACGTCCCAGCGGTTGGAGGACTGGAACGACACCGCCCCCGGATAGAGCCGCCAGCCAGTGACCACCATGTCGTAGACCGAAGGATCGGTCTTGAAGCGCTTGATCTCGTCGACCGAGAAGACGTCGTCCAGGATCTGGTCGAGGGCGGCCGATTTCACCGCCGCCCGCAGCATTTCCGGCGAGCCGTTGGACAGGATCGCGAGCTTCGCTCCCGCTGCTTTCAGCGCCTTCAATACCGCCGGCACTTCCGGATAGCAGTCGAGCCGCCAATACGCTTCCAGCAGCCTTGCCCTGAGCGCCGGATCGGCCGACGGCACCTTGCGCAGCGCGAAGTCCAGCGCCTGCTCGGTCAGTTGCCAGAAATCGGCATAGGCGCCCATCAGCGTCCGCACCCAGGAATATTCGAGCTGCTTGGCGCGCCAGATTTCGGAGAGAAGCTGGCCGTCCGGCCCGATCTCGCCCGCATGGCGGCGCACCGCGGCGTGCACGTCGAACAACGTGCCATAGGCGTCGAAGACATAGGCTGCATGGTGCATAGGAAGAGTTTTGCGGCGCCCGGCCCTGCCGCGCAAGCGCTGATTGCGGTTAATGCATGTCGCCCAAAAGTGGGCAGCGGTTTTCGGAAAGGATCGCATAACACAAAAACCCAACACACATGGCCCATCCCTTTCCGTGCGCCGTGCTTTAAGTGCCTCTGGCCTCAAGGATTTTTTCCGATGTCGGTTGACGCCGGCCGTCAAAGCGTCGTCCTATGGAGGCCGGAACTCATCCATACGGACGGCAAACGATGACACTGGCGGCGGCGGCGCAGTCCGCGACATGGACCTATGTGGACGGCGACTGGTACGAGGGCAATGTTGCCATTCTGGGACCGCGCAGCCACGCCATGTGGCTGGGCACCAGCGTGTTCGACGGCGCCCGCTGGTTCGAAGGCGTGGCGCCCGATCTCGATCGTCACGCCGCGCGCGTCAACGCCTCGGCGATCGCGCTCGGCCTGAAGCCTTCCATGACGACGGAGCAGATCGTCGGGCTGACATGGGACGGCCTGAAGAAATTCGACGGCAAGACCGCCGTCTATATCAGGCCGATGTACTGGGCCGAGCATGGCGGCTATATGGGCGTGCCGGCCGACCCGTCCTCGACCCGCTTCTGTCTCTGCCTTTACGAGTCACCGATGATTCCGACTTCGGGCTTTTCGATCGGCGTCTCGCCGTTCCGGCGGCCGACCATCGAGACCATGCCGACCAACGCCAAGGCCGGCTGCCTCTATCCCAACAATGGCCGCGCCATCCTCGAGGCCAAGATGCGCGGCTTCGACAACGCGCTGGTGCTCGATATGCTGGGCAATGTCGCCGAGACTGGCACCTCCAACATCTTCCTGGTCAAGGACGGCCATGTGATGACGCCCGCCGCGAACGGCACCTTCCTCTCCGGCATCACCCGCTCGCGCACGATCAACCTGCTCGGCGACTATGGTTTCAGGACCACCGAGAAGACGCTGTCGATCCGCGATTTCCTCGAGGCGGACGAGATCTTCTCGACCGGCAACCATTCGAAGGTGGTGCCGATCACGCGCATCGAGGACCGTAGCATTCAGCCTGGACCGGTCGCCAAGAAGGCGCGCGAGCTCTATTGGGATTGGGCGCATTCGACTTCCGCCGCCTGAGCGGATAAAAAGGCGTTCGGCGCTTCGTTCCGGAGTTGTCCCAACCCATTCCAGACCTATCTTAGTCCGGTAGTTTCACCGGACTTTTCGTGAGGGAGTACCATCCATGGCTTTTGAGTTGCCCGCTTTGCCCTACGACTACGAGGCCTTGCAGCCTTACATGTCGAAGGAGACGCTGGAGTATCACCACGACAAGCACCACAAAGCCTATGTCGACAACGGCAACAAGCTGGCCGCCGAGGCCGGAATGGGCGACCTGTCGGTCGAAGAGGTCGTGAAACAGTCCTTCGGCAAGAATGCCGGGCTCTTCAACAATGCCGCCCAGCACTACAACCATATCCATTTCTGGAAATGGATGAAGAAGGGCGGCGGCGGCAACAAGCTGCCGGGCGCGCTGCAGAAGGCCGTCGATGCCGATCTCGGCGGCTACGACAAGTTCAAGGCGGACTTCGTCGCCGCCGGCACGACCCAGTTCGGCTCCGGCTGGGCATGGCTTTCGGTCAAGGACGGCAAGCTCGCGATCTCGAAGACCCCCAATGGCGAGAACCCGCTGGTTCATGGCGCTTCGCCGATCCTCGGCGTCGACGTGTGGGAGCACTCCTATTACATCGACTACCGCAACGCGCGGCCGAAATATCTCGAAGCCTTCGTCGACAGCCTGATCAACTGGGATTATGTCCTGGAACTCTACGAGAAGGCGAAAGCTTGATCGACCCTTCCGAAAAGCCCCGGCATGACCGGGGCTTTTCTTTTGCCGGCGCAGGAGGGCAATTCCAGTCAAGAAAATCGTTGTGGCGCGGAGGGAATAATTCCACTGCATCGCCCGTTAACGTCTAGTCGCGAACTCTCTTCACCATGGAGCCAATTGAATGAGAAAGCTTGTCATCGCCATCTCTTTGCTCGCTTTTGCCGGCTCGGCCGCTTATGCCGACCCGATCAAGGATCGCCAGGCCCTGATGAAGGAACGCGGCAAGCTCGCCGGCCAGTTGTCCAAGGTCGTCAAAGGCGAGGAGGCTTTCGACGCCGCCGCTGTGCTGACGGCGCTAAAGGCGCTGGAGGCGAACGCCGAAAAATTCGATGCCGAGAAACTTTTCCCGGCCGGCAGCGACAAGGGCGACACCACGGCGGCGCCGAAGATCTGGGAAGACATGCCAGGCTTCAAGGCGGCCGGGGACAAGTTCCTGGCCGACGTCAAGGCGGCAGTGGCTTCGCCGCCGGCCGATGTCGATGCGCTCAAGGCGCAGCTCAACACCATCGGCGGCGACTGCGGCACCTGTCATGAGACCTACAGGATCAAGAAGGGCTGATCGCCTGATATGGCGTGGCTGATGAAGCTCGTCGGCGCTGTCATCGTGCTGGGCGGCGCCGGCGCGGTCGCCGGCTGGGCGTTGTCAGCGCCCGTCAGGCTTGATGCCGCGACGGTCGCGCAGCTTGGCCCCGGTGATGCTGCGAAAGGCAAGCGCATCTTCTTTGCTGGCGGCTGCACATCCTGCCACGCCAAACCGGGATCCAAGGGTGATGCCCGCCTGGAGCTTGCCGGCGGGCTGGAGCTGAAGACGCCGTTCGGCACCTTCGTACCGCCCAACATCTCGCAGGATCAAAAGGACGGCATCGGCGCCTGGAGCGAGGAGGACTTCGCCAATGCGATGCTGAAAGGCGTTTCGCCCTCCGGCGAGCATTTTTATCCGGCCTTCCCTTATGCCTCTTATGCTCGCATGAAGCCGGCCGATATCGCCGACCTCTATGCTTTTATGAAGACGCTGCCGGCGGTCGCCGGCAAGGCGCCCGGCCACAAACTCTCCTTCCCCTTCAACATCCGTCGCGGCATTGGTCTTTGGAAGCGGCTCTATGTCAGCCCTGAACCGGTCATTGCCTTGCCCGGGGGCGCGCCCGACAAGGTGCTGGCCGGCCGCTATCTGGTCGAGGGCCCCGGGCATTGCGGCGAATGCCACACGCCGCGCGACTTTGCCGGCGGCGTCAAGAAGGCCGAATGGCTGGCGGGAGCCGTGGCCGCCGAGGGCTCGGGCGTGGTGCCCAATATCACCCCGCAGGGCGGCACGAAGGACTGGTCGGAGGCCGACATCGCCAACTATCTCGAAACCGGCTTCACGCCGGATTTCGATTCCGTCGGCGGTGCCATGGTCGACGTGCAGCGCAACATAGCTCAGTTGACGGCCGATGACCGCGCCGCGATCGCGGCCTATCTGAAGGCCGTCCCGCCGCATCCCAACAGCTATCCGGCGCGCAAGCCGGCGAGCTGACCGATGCATATCGGCTGCGCGACACCATCGATGCGATCTGCCTGTGATGTCTCAAGTCCATATTAGTTGACTTTAATAGTCATGTATCATACGCGCTTCGGCCAGTTTCCAGGCGAACCGAAGCCTTGCCCATGCACTCTCTCGACCTTGTGTCTGAATTCGCCCGTGGCGAGCAGCGCGCAGCACTTCTCTTCGCCGACGGGCGCAGCCTGTCTTATGCGGAGCTTGACGACCTTGCGCAGCACTTCGCCACACGGCTGGGGGATGAGGGAAAGCAGCTCGTCGCTATCTCAGCGGAACCCTCCGAGCATGCGGTCGTCGCCTATCTTGGAGCCCTGCGGGCGGGTCATGCGGTGGCCATGCTGCCGCCTTGCGACAAAAGGGTCTGGGACGACTTCCTGGCGGCCTTCCAGCCGGATTTCACCTATCGCCGAGCCGATGGCCGCTGGCGTCTCGTGAAGGAAGCTTGGCCCGCGAGGGACATTGAGCCGCTGCATCCCGATCTCGCGCTGCTGCTGATGACGTCCGGCAGCTCGGGCGCCGCCAAGGCGGTCAGGCTCTCCTATGCCAATCTCGAAGCCAATGCGCGCGCGATAACGACCTATCTCGAACTCTCGTCCGCCGACCGGGCCGCTCTCATGCTGCCGCTGCATTATTCCTACGGACTGTCGGTTCTCAATTCGCATCTGATTGCCGGCGGCAGCATCCTCTTCCCCGGTGTTTCCGCCATGGACGGCGATTTCCTCCAGATAATCGCCGACGGTGGCTGCACCAATCTGTCCGGCGTCCCGTATTCCTACGAACTCCTGGAACGGATGCGTTTCCGCGACGCTAAGCTCAAGGGTTTGCGCATGATGACGGTGGCGGGTGGACAGCTCAGCCCCGACGTCATCCGCCTGTACAGGGATCATTTGCGCGCCGTGGGCGGGCGTTTCTTCGTCATGTATGGTCAAACCGAGGCGACGGCGCGTATCGCTTTCGTGCCGCCGGAGAGCCTGTCCGACCGGGAGGAGCGGATCGGCGTCGCGATCCCAGGCGGCAGCCTCGGCCTTGTCGACGACAAGGGGGAGCCGGTCAGCCGCTCGGGCATCCCGGGAGAACTTGTCTATCACGGCCCGAACGTCATGATGGGTTACGCCGAGCAGCGTTGTGATCTGGCGCGCGGGGCTGAGGTCGAGACACTGAACACCGGCGATATTGCCGTCCAGGACGAGCAAGGTTTCTTCCGCATCGTCGGGCGCAAGAGCCGCTTTTCCAAGATTGCCGGCCTCAGGATCGGCTTCGATATCATGGAGCAGGCGCTAGAGCGGGCGGGCATTGCGGCCGCGGTGCTCGGCGACGATCGAGGCCTAGAAGCCTATGTGACCGGCCCCGGCTCGGCAGGCAGGGCACAGCGTATCCTGGCCGAAGTCAGCCGCTTGCCCGCCAATCTGGTTCGAGTTTCGACGCGTGTCGACCTTCCCAGGCTAGCCTCGGGCAAGATCGACTATGGCTGCCTGCAGCGCGAGATGTTGCTGGGACGGGCCGAAATCCGCTCCGAACGTGGCGGCGTGCCTGGAGCCTATGCCCGCGTGTTCTATCCGCTTCCGGTCGGCCGCGCTGACAGCTTTGTCTCCCTCGGCGGAGATTCTCTTCGCTTTTTGCAATTGGCTCTGGAACTCGAACGGCTCGGCTTGGAACTGCCGCACGGCTGGGAACGACTAAGCGTTGGAGACCTGACAAATCTTTATTCGGCGAAACGGTCTTTCATGCGGGACCAGGCAAACGAGACGCCTGTCGATATCGTGCTGAGGGCCTTCGCCATCCTGCTGGTGGTCGTGCATCACGAGACGCTGTGGCCTATCCCGGGCGGCTCCGGCATCATGATGCTGCTTGTCGGCTACAGCCTTGCGCGTTTTCAGTCGGTCCATTTGCTTGCCGGTCGGATCCGGCACGCGCTGAAACCTGCGATTAGCGTCCTGATCCCTTATTTTCTCATAGTCGCCGCTTACTCCCTCGCCTGGCAGGCGATCCCTTGGGCCTCGATGACCCTTACCGGCAACTTCGGCTATGCCGAACCGGAACGTCACGAGATGATCCCGTATCTCTACTGGTTCATCGAGGCCTATGCGCAGACGCTGTTGGTCTTCGCCCTCGCCTTTGCCGTTCCGGTTCTACGCAAGCTCGCCCAGGCTCGACCCTTTGCCTTCTCGATCGGACTATTGGCGTTTGCCGCCGCTGCGCGCTTTGCAGTCCCATTGTTCGTGGACTTAGGCAGCCGCCAGATCTTCGCGATCTACTGGGTCTTCCACCTTGCGGTCTTCGGCTGGTGCGCCGGTTTGGCCGACACTCCCGCCAGAAAACTCCTCGTGACCGCATTTGCCACTGCCGTATTGGGGTATCTAGCCTTTTGGGAGTCGGTCTGGCTGGGGACGACGGTCAAGTATTTGACGATCTTCGCGGCGCTCTCGGCTCTTCTTTACCTGCCGCGTGTTCGCCTGCCTGCTGGGGTGGGGCGGGCGGTTACGCAGGTCGCCGTCGCGGCTTTCCCGATCTACTTGGTCCATCGCTTCGTCCCGGAGCTTTTGATGGCACCTGTCGCAGGCTGGCTCCCGGCTCCAGGCTTCCAACTGCTTGCGATCGCCGGCGGCGTCGCTTTAGGCGTCATCGCCGGCAAAGCCTTGGTCGCCATCCGACACCTGCGCGGCAGATTGGCCATGGAGCGCTTGCCGGAATTGCTCTCGGCGTGAGACGCTTCGACCGCGGTCGCTCCCACTACGCGTGGCGGTCGCCCAAAAAATCGAAGCCGTTTTCGAAGAAGTGGTTGTAGTCGCAGGTCAGTTCCTCGCCGGGCGCGATGTCGCGCAGCGCGTAGGTTTCCTCCGGCGAGGAGACGTCGCAGTTCGGCTCGTCGGCATGGTTCATGTAGCGCGCATCGTCCGCCTCGAAGACGATATAATTCCGGTCGCGCCTGTCCGGATAGGAGTACCGATCGAGGTAGGACTTCACCGGGCCGCTTTCGTTCTCATAAGTGTCGACCGAAATGCGGCGGTCGAATCTTGGATCGAGCTTCCAGATCAACGTGCCCTTTGGAATGCGGTGTTTGGCGAAGACACCGATGCCCTGGATGGGCGATTTGTCGAGATAGACGTCGACGAGCAGCATGACGAACCCTGCGAATGACGGATGGCGCGGCCCGAACCGGCCGCGACCAAAAACGAGGCGCATTGCGTAGCGCGAGGTGCTCGCGATTGCGAGGGAAAAATCAGGCCTTGCCGGTCACTTTGAACGCAAAGGCGTAGATATACGCGATCTCCTCCAGGCGCGAGAACCGGCCCGAGGCGCCGGCATGGCCGGACTCCATGTTGATCTTGAACAGCACCGGATTGTCGCCCGCCTTGCGGTCGCGCAGCCGCGCCACCCATTTGGCCGGCTCCCAATAGGTGACGCGTGGGTCGGTCAGACCTGCCAGCGCCAGGATCGGCGGATAGTCGAGCGCCGCGACATTGTCGTAGGGCGAATAGGCCGCGATCGTCCCGTAGTCCTCGGCCGAGGCGATCGGATTGCCCCATTCGGGCCATTCTGGCGGCGTCAGCGGCAGGCTGGCGTCGAGCATGGTGGTGAGCACGTCGACGAACGGCACCTCGGCGACGATGCCGCCGAAGCTTTCGGGTGCCATGTTGGCGATCGCCCCCATCAGCATGCCGCCGGCCGAGCCGCCCTGCGCGACGATGCGATCGTGCGACGTGTAGCGCTCGGCCACGAGATGGCGCGCTGAGGCGATGAAATCGGTGAAGGTGTTCATCTTGTGCCGACGCTTGCCGTCGTCATACCAGCCGTAGCCCTTGTCCTTGCCGCCGCGCACATGGGCAATGGCGTAGACGAAGCCGCGGTCGACCAGCGACAGGCAATTGGTGTTGAATGCGGCGGGAACCGTGATGCCATAGGAGCCGTAGCCGTAGAGCAGGCAGGGCGCCGAGCCATCAAGCGGCGTGTCGCGATGGTGGATCAGCGAGATCGGCACCAGCTCGCCGTCGGCAGCCGGCGCCATCAGCCGGCGCGTGACATAATGCTCCGGATCGTGGCCCGATGGCACCTCCTGCGTCTTCAAGAGAACGCGCTCGCGGCTGCGCATGTTGTAGTCGAACACCTGTGCCGGTGTCGTCATCGACGAATAGGTGAAGCGCATGACTTCGGTGTCGTATTCGTAGGAGCCGGAAAGGCCGAGCGAGAAGGCCTCCTCGTCGAAGGAAATGAGGTGCTCCTCGCCGTTTGCCCGATCGCGCACCACGATGCGCGGCAGGCCCTCCTTGCGTTCCAGCCTGACCATGTGGTGCCTGAAGCCGAGCACCGACAGGATCAGCCGGCCGGGCTCGTGCGGCACCAGTTCCTTCCAGTTGGCCTGCACCGGATCTTCGACCGGCGCGGTCATGATCTTGAAGTCCTTGGCGCCGTCGGCATTGGTGAGGATGAAAAAGACGTCACCACCTTCCTCCAGGTCATATTGCAGGCCGGTCTCGCGCGCCGCCACCAGCTTCGGCTCGGCGAACGGCTCGTCGGCGCGCAGAAGCCGGTATTCGGAGGTTTCATGATCGTTGATGCCGATCATGATCCAGTCGTTGGAACGCGTGCCACTGACGTCCATGAAGAAGCCGGCATCCGTCTCTTCGTAAATCAGCCGATCGTTCTCCGGATTGTCGCCAAGCGCGTGGAAGAACACTTTTGACGGGCGGTGGCTGTCGTCGAGGCGGGTGTAGAAAAAGCCGTCGTCTCCGGCATTCCACACGCCGCCGCCACCTGTATCCGGAATCTGATCGGTGAGTTCCTTTCCGCTGGCAATGTCTCGCACGCGCAGCGCGAAGAACTCCGAGCCCTTGTCGTCGAAAGCCCAGAGCAGCTTACGATGGTCAGCCGAATGGTCGAATCCGCCAAGACGGAAATAGGGCTTGCCTTCGGCTTCCGCATCGCCGTCGAGCAGGATCTCCTCAATGCCGCCATCACGCGGCGTGCGGAAGTAGCGCGGTTGCTCGCCGCCGAGCTTGAACGACGAGCCATAGGCGTAGGGACCGTCCTTCATCGGCACGGTGGAGTCGTCCTCCTTGATGCGCCCCTTCATCTCGGCGAACAGCTTGCGGCGCAGCTCGGCCGTGTCGGCCATCAGCGTTGCCTGGTAGGCATTCTCGGCCTCGAGATGAGCGCGGATCGCGCCGTCGAGCAGTGCAGGGTCCCTGAACATCGCCTGCCAGTTGGCGGCCCGCATCCAGGCGTAGTCGTCGGTGCGGGTGATGCCGTGATGAACGTCGAAGATGGGGCGTTTCTCGGGCCGCGGCGGGATGGCGGTCGGGAAGACGGAGGTTCTGGTCATTGCGTCTCGCTGTGGAATTGCCTGAAATTTGCTTGAATGGCGAATGAACGCGTCGCTCAGCAGCGGTTCAAAGGGCGGGGTTCAAGGTGGTCTACACAAAGTAAGTCGAAAGGGGAAAAGATGAAATCCTATGTTCGAGCCGCCGTGGCTTTCGCTGTCGCTTCGGCGGTCCTGGCCTTTTCCGGCCAGTCTCATGCAACCGTATTCGCGGCCTGGCAAGTGGCTGGCGTGCCGTTCGGCGACACGCTCAACGCGCGCAAGTATCCGTCCAACACATCGCAAAGACAGGCGGCCTATCCGAATGGCACCGTCTTGCAGATGACCGGCCGTTGCACGGGCGGGATAGATCTGCTCGACATTGCCGGCCAACCGCACTGGAAGCAGCGGCAGGCGATCCGCTACCGCTGGTGCGAGGTCTGGCACGATCCGGCGCAGAACGGTCATTTTGTTACCAGCTGGGTCTACGGCAAGTACATCAAACCCCACTGAGAGGTTCGTCGAGGCGACTTGGCTGTTCGACGCGAGGATGAATGTCCGCGCCATGATCCATAGGATTCTTCGCTCACCGGGCGGCCAAACATTAGTTTAGCCAAGCATAAAGAACCTGTTTTGACGCGACCAGAGGTGTAAAAGCGTGCTTGGCGCCACGTCAGGCTGCACTGGTCCGGCCAGAAAAATCTCGCTAAGTTACACGGCACACGAATTTTTGAAGCTGAATCGGCAATATTTGATGAATATCGCCGAATATAATTCAGTAGGTGAATTGACTTACTTGCAGCACAGGGTCATTAAGATGACGCGACGCGAATCGCAGGGCTTGCCTGCATGAATTTCGCGCGATGCCCGATCCAGAAAAAGGGCGCAGTCTAGAAAACAAACTCTCGTTGGGGCCTGAGCACAATGGATATCGTCGAAACACCTTCAAGGAATGGGGACGCGCTAATCGAGCTGACTGCCGATGTCGTCGCGGCCTATGTCAGCAACAACCCGGTGCCGGTCGGCGAACTGCCGAACCTAATTGCCGACGTTCATGCCGCGCTCGGCCGCGTCGGCGGCACGACGGAGCAGCCTTCGGCCGAGAAGCAGAAGCCGGCCGTCAACCCGAAGCGCTCCGTCCATGACGACTACATCGTCTGTCTCGAAGACGGCAAGAAGTTCAAGTCGCTGAAGCGCCACCTTATGACACATTACAATCTCACCCCGGAAGAATACCGCGAGAAGTGGGGCCTGGACGCCAACTATCCGATGGTTGCTCCCAACTACGCAGCCGCCCGTTCGCAGTTGGCCAAGAAGATGGGCCTCGGCCGCAAGCCCAAGGGTCGCCGGTAGCAGCTTCCGCAAGTCGGCAAAAGCGACGGCGCCCGCGGGGCGCCGTTTTGCTTTTGAGGTATTTCAGGGATGTCTTGCTGCGAACGGGTGAACCCGCCGCAGTGCGGCTTGTTGCCGGGCTTGGGGCAGAGTCAGGCGGTTTGCTTCAAGGCGGCTTCGGCGTCGCGCTTGATGCGCTTGACCATCGAGCGAAGGCCGTTGGCGCGCTGCGGCGACAGATGCTCGTCGAGGCCGAGCTCTTTCAGCGTCACTCCCGCATCGGTGTTCTGGATTTCACTGGCCGGCCGGCCCGAGAACAGCGCCAGCATGATGGCGACAAGGCCGCGCACGATGTGGGCGTCGGAATCGCCGCGAAAGCTGACCACCGGATCGACGCCTTCTCCCTGCTCGGTGGTCAGCCACACCTGGCTGACGCAGCCCGGCACCTTGTTGGCCGGTGTGCGTTCCGCCTCGGGAAACGGAGGCAGCGCCTCGCCCAGCTCGATCACATAGCGGTAGCGGTCCTCCCACTCGTCGAGCAGGGAGAAATCGTCGCGGATCGTTTCGATCGAGGTCGTCATTGCCCGCATATAGTGACCCGGCGCCGCCACGTCACGGAAAAAGAAAGACGCCGCGGGCGTCGAGAGGTCGGGCGGGCCCGCGGCGTTAGAGCATTTCCAGAAAAAGCAATCTCAGTTCTTCGCCGTCAGCATCGCCGGAATGTTGACCTTGGCGGGCAGCACGATGTCCTCGGCGACGCTGCCGGTGGTCTCGCCAGACGTCTGCGCTGCCTTGGCAGCGGGCGCGGTCGTCTTTTCCGACTGCTGGTCATCAAGCATGGCGGCGGCGATCTTGGCTGTCTCCTTGGCGCGCACGGTGATGGTGTGCATGGCCGATTTGCCGGTCTCGCAAACATCCGGCTTGCGCTCGCAGATGCCGGCAATGTCGCCGACCGCCTCGCGCGCCGCAAACAGCGCCTGGATCGGCCCGACTGCCTCGCGGCCATCCTCGTCGGGGCCGACGCTGAGCGGCAGCGCCAAGAGCACCAGCGAAAACCAGAAAGCCATCCTGATCAGAAAGCCCATCTCGATGCCTCGTCGTGATCGGATCATGCATCCATCGGCATGACCTCTTTTTATGGGACATGACAATGGCACGAAGGCGCGAAGCGTGGCTTGCGCCGAAGCCGCGAATTTTCTTCAAATTTTAGATGAATTGGAAAGGATTGGTTTTCGCTATTGATCTAACTCAAATCTGATCCACTGTATTAACTTTGAAATAGCCATCTATGCGGCTGTTTCAAAAGAAAAATTCTGGAAAGGGCGAGCATCGGCACTGGGTTTTCAGGAAGCCAGGCGAGCCGCGTTGTGGCTAACGCTCCATTTACCATGGCGGCAGATCGACGGGCTTTGGGGTGCCGGCGTCCCGATATTTGCCGCGGGCAGGGCGCTCGCCTTCCCTGCCTTATCCATTCCTTAAACGCTGGATGCGACTTTCAATCCAATTAAGAGTCACCTGCAGAAGCAGGGCAATTCACGACCGGGTCCGAGTGCGTTGAGTTCGATTACGGCCAGATACGTTCCTCTGCCTGGCGCGGTTGCCGCCGGCTGCGAACGCATGGTTCATCCGACCGTCACGGACGAGGCTGAGCGCCAGCGCCAGCGCCGCTTCATCGGCGTCATGCTCGCCACTCCCTTCCTCGCCGCGGGTGCGGCGGTGACGCTGGTCACCTCAAGTCTGGGCGCCGCCGTTACAGTGGCTGCGATCTTCGGCGCTTTCGGTCTGTGCTGGTTCGCAGCGCTTCTGGTTGCCGCTACCGGCCGCATGACGCTCGCCGGCCGTGCCTCGGTGGCGACGGGTGGCCTCGCGCTTGCCGGCGCAATTGCCGCGGCGGGTGGTCTGGTGTCGCCGGTCGCGCTGCTTGCAGTGGCTTTGCCGGTCGAGTCTTGCTGGATCGCCGGGTCGCGCCGCGCAGCAATTTCGGGCGCGCTGGCGGCATTCGGCGCCATCCTGCTGCAGCCTTTCGCAAACCAGTTCCTGCCGCTCGGCGAGGCTGCGATCGCCGGTTGGCACTGGCTGCTGCCGCTTGCCTGGGCGCTTACGCTCCTGCCGCGCGCGGCGGCCTTCGCCAATCCCGCCGATGCGCGTCAGGCGGAGCCTGCGGTGGACCGTCTCGAAGAGACGATCGATGCCGTCGTGCTGCGCGTCGGCCGCCAGGGCGAGGTGCTCGACGCTTCGGCCAAGGCGCGTTCCATTCTGAAGCTTGCGCCGGAGCTCCTGCTCGGTACCGGCTTGTTCGAGCGCGTCCATCTTTCCGATCGCGTCGCCTATCTCACCGCGCTCGCGGACATGCGCGACGGCGCGCCGAAGCGCCGGCTCGACCTGCGCATCCGCTTGCCGCGCGACGGTGGCTGCTCGGCCGACAATTTCCGCCCGTTCCGCCTTGAATTGCTGCGCGGCGCGCGGGAGCAGGACATCTTGACCTTCGTCCTTCGTGAGAACGACGAGGTCGCTGCGCTCCGCGAAGAGCTTGCCACGGCGAGGGAGGCTGCGGCTGCCGCCGAAGTGGCCAAGGGGCGTTTCCTGGCGGTGGTCAGCCACGAGTTGCGCACGCCGCTCAATGCCATCATCGGCTTCTCCGACATGCTGCTGCACGAGATGTTCGGCGCCTTCCGCGATCCGCGCCAGAAGGAATATGTCGCCCTGGTCAGGGAGTCCGGCCAGCATCTTTTGTCCGTCGTCACCTCGATCCTCGATGTCTCGCGCGTAGAGGCAGGCGCCTATGCCACCGAGCTCGAGCCGTTCCGCTTCGCCGATGCCGCCGACATGTGCCGCTCGATGATGCGGCCGCTGGCGGAGGCCAAGAGCATCGCGCTCGGCGCGCAGATCGCGCCTGACGCCGGCGAGATCAATGCCGATCGCCGCGCCGTGCAGCAGATCCTGATCAATCTCGTTTCGAACGCCGTGAAGTTCACACCTGACGGCGGCAGCGTGGTGATCGGCGCCAAGCGGGTCGGCTCGCGGCTGCATTTCTGGGTGAGTGACACCGGCATCGGCATCGCCGACGAGGATATGGCCAACCTCGGCAAGCCGTTCATGCAGATCCAGAACGACTATACGCGCCGCTTCGAGGGAACCGGGCTCGGCCTGTCGCTGGTCAAGGGGCTGGTGGCGCTGCATGAGGGCACGATGTCGATCGAGAGCGCCCCGGGCGAAGGCACGACGGTGACGATCAGCCTGCCGGTGAACGGACCGAAGCGGCGCTCGGGCGCGCCGGCCGACGTGCTGCCCGTGCCGATTGCAAAGCCGAAGGGGGATGCAAATGGGGACAGCAATGGCTCGCTCCGCAAGACGGCCTAAAGTGGTCGAACCCGAGCGCGGCTTGCTTGCCGAGAGCGCTGCGGCGGTCGGCCAGATGATCTCGCGCAATCCGGTTCTGGTCGGCGGCTCGACCGCCTTCCTGGTGACGCTCTTCTACGTTTCGGCCAACGCGCTCTGGTACCAGCCTTTTCCGCACACGGGCGCCTTCTTCGCCACCAGGAGCATCGAGAATTTCCCGCATGCCGTCTCGGATGAGCCGGAGACCACCATCAAGATCGTGCGGCAGGCGCAGCCCGCTCCCAAGCCCGATCCGGTCGTCCAGCAGGTGCAGGGCATATTGAAGGACCTCAATTTCTACGACGGCACCGTCGACGGCCTCACGGGCCCAGCCACGCGCAAGGCTATCCAGGCCTATCAGCTCAAGGTCGGGCTGCCCGCCTCCGGCGATGTCGACGGCGCGCTGCTCGATCAGCTTGGCGCCAGGCAAACGACTGCGGCCATTCCGCATCCGGCCCCGAGACCGGCCGACAGGGCGACGGCCCAGGCCGCCGGACCAGCGGCCATTCCGGTCTCCGCCCAGGCCAACGGCGCAACGCAGGCGCCCGACGCCCGCATCGTCAAGATCCAGGCTGGCCTGAAGGCCTTCGGCAATGACGATATGCAGCTCGACGGCGTCGTAGGCGCCCGGACCAAGTCTGCGATCAAGGAGTTCCAGGCGCTGTTCGGCCTGCCCGAAACCGGTGAGCCGGACGAAGTGGTCTATGCCAAGATGCGCGAGATCGGCCTGACAAACTGAGGGAGCGGCGGCATCGGGCGTCGGTTCATTCGAGCCAATGTTCGGGGTTTCGCATCCCGTGGACTATTGCCACAACTAGAATGCCGTAGCTCGTCGGTTCGTAAATAACGATATATCGGCCTCCACCAGAACACGGGCTGTGTCGCTCAACTCGGGCCGAGCGACACCTATACTGGCATGGCTGCAAGCGAGTTCCAGCTTGTCGAAAATGCGTCCTACGAGCCTGTCAGCAGCTCTTTCGCTGTCAGCCGCGATATGTTCCCAAATCTCGCTTAGATCCCGTTGCGCGCGAGGAGTAAGTCGATAGTTAGCCACGTCCGGCGCGCTCGGCCTTCAGAGCACGCAGAAAGGCGGCGCGGTCAACCTCTTGGCCCTTACCGCTCGCCATGCCTTCTTCATAAGCTTGCTTTAGCTGTGCCAGTTCCAGGGCGCGAAGTTCCTCGCGGTGTTCCCACAGCCTGAGGGCTTCCCTGACGATTTCGCTATTCGAAGCATAGCTGCCGCTGTCCACCGCGTCCTGCAGACGCGCGGCCTGCTTCGGTGTGAGGGATATGGTGAGAGTACGCATGGCTTGAGTTTTCATGGTTATTGTTTTTAACGCCTCTAATAAATTTCAACAAGATTTGTTAGAAGCGGATGTTCCGTTCTTGACATCCTGGCCGCTCGCGAACACGCGGGAATCTCGCTAAAAAGGTCGGCATGCCATCCGGAACCCTGCCATGCGCGTGACTACCGATCTGTGGGTATCGGCCCTTCTGCGCCGTGTCTTCACCGCCGGCGGTTTTGCTGCCGTGGTCAAGCGCGGCGCGACCGAGGCCGGCGCCGTCTTCGTGTTGTCGCGCGACCGGCTCGGCGAAGTGGCTCTGTACGGACCGGCGCCGCAAACGAGCTACGATTCGGCCAAGCCCGACGAGCGCTTCTTCACCTTGCTCGATTCTGGCGACGATAGCTCGGCATTCGATGCAAGGCTGGAAAAGGAAAAGAGATTCGATCCCGACATCTGGGTGGTCGAGATCGAGGCCGGCTCCGTTCCGGTCGAGGAGCTTGTTTCCGTGAAGGCGGAATAGAGGCGGCGGCCCAGCGTCGCGTCCAGCCACGGAAAACCGCTGAGCACCTTCCCTGGAATTGGTTCAGGACGCTTTGCGGCCGGCGGCCTTGTCATCGCTGTTCGATGCGTGGCGCCCTGTCTCGATGGCATTGCCGCGGATCGCCCGAGACAGCGTTTCGGCTTTCCAGGCCCGCACCTTGTCGAGCGCTGCCTCGCGATGCAGCAGCCGATAGCGGTCGAGGAACAGACGGATTGCCTGGGGATGCGGAAACTCGCCGGGATGGACCGCGACCGCGATCAGGAAGGCCCTGTCTTCGCTTAGGTCGAGCGCCCTGAGCGCCGCAAGCAGCGCTGCGTAGCCCGATTGCTCTGTGATCGAGCGGGCTGTGGCAAAATCGATGTCGAGCGCATCGGCAAGCGCTGTCTGGAAGAAAGCAAGGTTGCCCGTCAGCGCCGTCTCGCGCAGCTTCAGATAAGTCGGCTGTCCGAGGAACAGGTTGACAGCGGCACTTTCGCCGGCGGGCCGCATCATCGAGCGCAGGCGTCGCCGCGCGTTTTCCTCAGGCACGCCGGGATCCGGGCGGTTGTCTTCTGTTGCGGAAGCGGCCGGTTTCACCGGCGCGATCTTCGTGACCGTCTCCGGCGGCCGCGTGTTGACCAGCGTCGGCTTCTCCAGCGCGCGGATCAGGTGGGCGATGGTTGCGTTGAGTTCCTTGCGGCGAGCGATTGCGCGCGCGTGCGGCAGGCCATGGCGGCCGATCAGCGCGATGAGGTCGATGTCGCTCAGCGCGTTCGAGCGGGTAAGCAGCGGCGCCGCGATCTCGACCGGCTCCTCGGCCAGCCGCCGCACCAACGCGGCCGGCGCATATTCGCATTCGGAAAGGGCGGCGGCGACATAGCGGCGCGATTCGACCGACACTTCGTCGAACAGCGGCAGCGTCAGATCCTCGAGTTGGGCGATTTCGCGCCGCGACGGGCGCGTCAGCGAGCAGAAGGCCGACACGGCGGCGCGGAACAGCCTTTCGGCTTTTCCCGCTTCGGTCCGGATAGCGATGTGCCTGAAATCCGAAGAAGACACGGAGGATACGCCCGATACTCGACACAGACCCGGCCCCGCGCCTCCGGCCGGGCCGGTTTCGCGTCTCCAGGGAACAAACATCAAATTAGCCGCGATCCGTTAGCGCTCCGTTAACCCTCTGCCCGCCTTAATCGACTTTGGAGGCGTTGCGTTGTGCTCCGGTCAAACCGAGAGGAATACGCGAACCATGGGCATGGTCTTGTCTTTCGTGCCGCGAGCGGCATCCGTCAATCGAGTAACCCACGACACCGACACGGCAGCGGCTGTCATCATCTTCCCCGGCGTCCGCTATGAGCCACAGCCGCAGGTCGGCGCGGCGCGTCCGGACGGCCCGGACAAGCCTGGGTCGCCACGGCCACTGGTGCCGCATCACTGAGCTGACTCTTCAGTATTCCTGCAGCTCGCAGGCACTCTGTTCGAGAAAGCGCGACACGATCGGCTTCCAGCTATCGTCCGGCACGAAGGCGCGGACGACAAAGATTCCCTCTTCGATCGGCGCCTCGACAAAGATCGCGCCCTGCAAGTCCTCGGGAAGATCGCGCCGCACGTCGATCATCTGCGCCGGTGTCAGCACCACGGCATCGAGCTTTTCGCTGTTCGCATTGTGGTCGTTGAAGGAATAGATGTTATGGCCGCTGCGGTCATAGACCGAGGCCGACCAGAACGGCACGTCGCCCGGCGCCCGGATCCGTACCAGCCCGTCGGCGAGATTGAAGCGGCAGGCGGCCGCGTAGAACATGGGGTCGACCGACTTCACCACAGGCGCACCGCCGGCCTCCGCGTCGAGGCGCGTCATCTTATAGAGGTCGGAGGCCATTGCCAGCCGCGACCAGGCATCGCGCTCGGAAAATTCCGGCACCAGAAACAGCACCGCGATATGCACGATGCCGGCGCCGAGCAGGCCGAGGACCAGGGCGTGCAGCAGGCTACGCATGGCAGCCCGCCTTCAAAATGCGCGGCAGCGCCACGTCGGAAAGCCCAGTGCTGCTCGCGATCGGCGTGTCGTAGAAGGTCAGCACGAAATACATCTTGCCGAAGCCGGCCGTCAGCAGCCAGTTGCCCGGGGCAGGGCGGTCGCCGACGGAGATGACGACCGAATTGTCGGGCCGGCGCAGCACTTCGTAGGATTGCAGCACCGCCTGTCTCGCTTTGCCGGTGTCAATGACGCCGAGCGACTGGTCGGAGGCATAAAGCGTCCAGAACCGGGCCGTCGGGTAACCGCCTTCGATTGTATAGGCGCATTCCCGCTTCAGCGGTTGGCCAGCTTCATCGCGCTCGGCGACGAAGGACAACCCTTCCGCCCGGCCGAGCGCCAGCACGCCCTCACGCGCCACGCGCGCCTTGGAGTAGGGGTCGGAGCCTTCCGTGCCGATTTCAGGAAAAGCTGTCCATTGGCCGATGCGGATCGCGCCGACGCCGTCCTGCGCGTTGAGCGCGTACCAGACGCTGCCGCCGCCAAGGCCGATGGCCATGGCAAGCGAAAGCAGCGTGAGGGAGACGGTCTTGAGCATGGAAGGCCGGAACTGAGGAGGTTGCCCGGGATATCGCGGCGTGGGGCCTCGTGGCAAGCCGGCTTGCCCCGGGCGTGGCGATATTCAGGTGGTCCGGCCTGCAAGCAGCATGACGTTCCCATGTCAGCGAACGCCTGTCACGGACAAGTCCGGACTGCGCCCCTTCTGATTCTCGGCGGCGCTGCACGTGGCCATCCAATCACTGACTTGTCAGGCGCCGATCCGATGCCTGTGCTTGAAGCCGCCGCCATTTCGTTCCACATCGGTCGGGATGAAGGGCGAGACAGAAGAGCGGCGTCGGAATTTGGCGTGGGCTTTGCCCGCATCGCTGATGCTGCATGCGCTGATCGCAGCGTTTCTGGTCTATACCTTGCCCAAGCGCGCCCAACAGCCGGATCAGGAGCAGCCGGTCAATGTCGCGCTTGTGCCTCCACCCGAGCAACCTAAGCCGAAGCCTCCGCCCGCACCGCAGCCGAAGCAACTCAAGGCCGAGAAGCCCCCGGAACCCAAGGCTGAAAAGCCGCCCGAGCAGAAAGTCGAAAAGCCTCCAGTGCCGGAAAAGCAGCCGCCGAAGCCACCGCCGATCGCGGTGCTAAAGCCCGTTTTCCAGTACGGCAACAAGGACACCGGCCCCAGGACATCCCTGGGTGGAGCCAGCAACCGGGACAACACGCCGTCGCCGGCGAAGGATAACGATACGAAGCCGCCCGCCGTGGCGAAGCCTGCACAGAAGCAAACTGCCGCGCCGGCCGATGCCGATCAGCCGGCAGATCACAGCACGGCTGACGAGAAGCCGGTAATCGCCGCGACGGACACCGAGCCCGCCCAAAGTGACGAGAAGGCAGCGCAGGACACGGATAAACAGCAGGCAGCCAAGCAAGAGGCAGGAGCGCCAACCGCCGAAAAGCAAGCAGGAGTGGCGCCGGCGCCGTTGGATGCCAGAGGGGTGGTAAAGTCGATCTTCCGGCGCCGGCCGAAAAGCAAAAGCCCAAGCAAGCAAATGCGCTGAAGTTCAGGCCCGCAAAGGTCTCGAAGTCCCGAAGCAAGAGCGCCGGAACGCCAGGTTCTACCAACGCCGCCGTTGCTGCGTCGCCGATCTATTCCGGCCTTCCGGGTGTTCGAAAGCTCTATTCGCAGGGCGCTACCGGCGATGCGCTGGCCACAAGCTCTATGAGCGAGGTGCCTCGCGACCAGCGGGTTGCCAACCTTTGCGGCAGCGTTTTGAACCAGGAGTTGCAGGGCGCCTCCTATTCTCCCAAATGGCTGCCATCCATTCCGCTGAAGGTGGGCAATGTTCTTGACCCTCCGGTGGCCGCCTTCAGCACCGCAACCACATGGTACCGCCTAAGCTTCCGGTGCGAGGTCGACACCGATGCGACAAGGGTCTTGTCGTTCAACTTCCGTGTCGGGGCTGAGATCCCACCCGGCGAATGGGCCGGACTCAGATTGCCTAGTCTCCGCTAAGCATTTCACTCGAAAGAGGGACCGGTTTCGGGGCAAGCGCATGCGTCGAACGAAGGTTCAAAGCGCGGACAGCGTCTCCGGCAGGGTAGGTGCGTTGAGAGCGGGTGCCGCCTGGAAGGCTTTGGTCATTGCCCTCAGCGTCTGCGTGGTGCGGCTGGAAAGCACTGGCGGGCGCTCGGCCTCTGCCTGCGCCGCGGCATCGGCAGCCTCCTTCTTCGCCTCTTCCTCGGCCTTGGCCGCGACCTCCGGGTCGACCCAGGGATGATCGAGGCCAGGGATCGGCTTCAGATCGATGTTCTGGTGTGCATAGGCCATCAGCCGCTGCCAAACCATCGCCGGCAGCGACCCGCCGGTCATGTTGTTGGTCGGCGCGAAATCGTCATTGCCGAGCCAGACGGCGGCCGTGTAGTTGCCGGTGAAACCGACGAACCAGGCGTCTCGGTAGGACTGCGTGGTGCCGGTCTTGCCCGCGACGACGATGTTGGGAAGCTGCGCGCGCCGCGCCGTGCCGATCGCCGGCACCGCGGCCAGCATGGTGTTCATGTATTTCAGAGCTTTTTCCGACAGCACACGGTGCGGCGGCGGCGCGTCCTTGGCCCAGTCATAGACGACGTCGCCGGTGCGGGTGACGAGCTGCGTGATGCCGTGCCGGGAACCGACGAAGCCGTTCTGCGCGAAGACGCTGTAGCCTGTCGCCTGGTCCATCACCGTCATGAGGGACGTGCCGAGCACCATGGTCTTGTGCGATTCCAGCGGCGATTCGACACCCATGGATTCGGCCATCGCCTTGATCGGCCCGATACCGAGATAGTCCTTGGCGAGCCGCACCGGCACGGTGTTGATCGACTTGGCGATAGCCGTGAGCAGCGTGACGTTGCCGGCCGAGCCGCCATTGTAATTGTGTGGCGACCAACTGCCCCAACTGACGGCGCCGCCGGAAACCACCGAGTCCGGCGTGAAGCCGTGCTCCATCGCGGTGGCATAGACATAAGGCTTGAACGACGACCCGGTCTGCCGCAGCGCCTTGGTGGCGCGGTTGAACTGGCTGGCGCCATAATCGCGGCCGCCGACAATGGCGCGCACCGCGCCGTTGGTCTCGATCACCACCACCGCGCCCTCGGTAACGTTGTATTCCTTGCCGAACTGGCGGAGATGGAATTCGACCGACTCTTCGGCCGCTTTCTGGATATTGGCGTCGAAGGTCGTATGGGCGACCAGCGAGTGTTGGCCGGGCTTGGCGATCTTCTTGACCTCGTCGAAGGCCCAGTCGAGGAAATAGTCGGGGCTCTTCTGCTCGCCGCGGTCGACGACATCTGCCGGATGCAGCCGCGCCTGCAGCACCTGGCCCTCGGTCATGAAGCCGGCGTCGACAAGGTTGGAGAGCACCACATTGGCGCGCGCACGGGCGGCCGGCAGGTTGATGTGCGGGGCGTATTTGGTGGGCGCCTTGAACAGGCCGGCCAGCATTGCCGCCTCGGCGAGGTTCAGGTCCTTGACGCTCTTGCCGAAATAGAAATCCGCCGCCGCCTCGATGCCGAACGTGCCGCCGCCCATATAGGCGCGGTCGAGATAGAGCTGGAGGATCTCCTTCTTGGAGAGATTGGCCTCCAGCCAGAGCGACAGGAAAGCTTCCTTGATCTTGCGCTCCAAGGTGCGCTCGTTGGACAGGAACAGGTTCTTGGCCAGCTGCTGGGTGATGCTGGAGCCGCCCTGGACCACCGAATTGGCGCGCACATTCTCGAAGATCGCGCGCGACAGGCCGAGAACGTCGATGCCGTAGTGATCGAAGAAGCGGCGGTCCTCGGTCGCCAGCACCGCCTTGATGACGATATCCGGCATCTCGTCGACCGGCACGGAATCGCGCTGAATGATGCCGCGCTGGCCGATCTCGTTGCCGTAGCGGTCGAGGAAGGTGACGGCGAAATCGCCCTGGTTGCGCCAATCGCCGGCGGTGATCTCAAACGCCGGCATGGCCAGCGCCAACAGCACCACGAAGCCGCCGGCTCCCATGGTGAACCCTTCACTCAGCACCTCGATGATGGCGCGCCGCCAGCCATGCAGGCGGAAGCGGCGGGAAAAGATGGTTGCGGCCTCCCAGAATTCGCGCGCTTTGAAGCTGATCTCGTAGAGCGAGGAATCGAGCCACGCATCGACGGCAAGAGCCGCCGAGGCGATCCGGCCTCTTCTCTTGCGTGGTTTCGAAGGAGTTGGCATTCCAGACTTCCGCCCCAATGCGCTTTCGCCCGAAAACAGCATGCGGGCAGTTTCAGGTGGCACCCTGCCAAACTATTCGACCATTTTATCACTGCTCACAAGGGCAGCGAAGCCACAGCACAAGCTTTGTTGAATGGAGGTCAATCGGCCGTGAACGGCGGGTAGTCATCAGCGCGCCGCGATGAAGCGCATGAAATGCGCCACATCCGCTTCGGTCGGCTCCTGGCCGGTGAAGGAGCGCAGATAGGCGGCGAGATGGCTGACGCGGGCCTCGACCGGTTCCTTGAGGTCGAGCACGTAATAGCCGATCTGCATGTAGTAGAGCACACGCGCTCGGATGAAGGCGTCCTCGTCGTCGTAGCCGTGCCGGCGGTACATGTCGCGGATGGCGCTGAGGCGCTCGTCGTCGGCCTGGTCGATCATCTGCCGCACGTCTGCCGAGCGCCTCGCCCATTCGCGCACGGCGAAATCGAGCCTCGGGTCGAAGAGGCGCTCGTCGGCCCAGCATTCGAATACGTTCATCACGCCCATGATGATGGTTTCGGCGGGGCGCCGGGCGCGCTCGACGATCGCAGTGGTGTTGGTGTCGTGCCAATGCTTGAGCAACTGGTCGAGCAGATCCTGCCGGCTTTCGAAATACCAGTAGAAGCTTGAGCGCGACACGCCGAGCTTCTGGCCGAGGGTGAGCACGCGCACGCTCTCGATACCGTCTGAAACCAGCGTCTCAAGCGCCAGATTGATCCAGTCCGAGCGCGTGACCTTGATGTTGCCGAGAACCGGTTCGGCCTGCGGGGCGGTCATGATCATGGCCGCACAATAGGCATGGCGGGAAGCGGCGCGCAAGCGATCTGTACACTTGTGTCTAGACACTCCTGTACAGGACGTGTATCGTAAGGCTCTCCAACGAGAGGGAGAGGCTCGTGAAATCGCATTACCGGGCAGTCGTCATCGGGGGAGGCGTGGTCGGCGCCTCGGTGCTCTATCACCTGACGCGCTTCGGCTGGAGCGACGTGGCGCTTATCGAGCGCGCCGAGCTGACGGCCGGCTCGACTTGGCACGCGGCGGCCGGCTTCCATGCGCTGAACGCCGATCCCAATGTCGCGGCGCTGCAGGACTACACGATCAAGCTCTACCGCGAGATCGAGGCCGAGTCCGGCCAGGATGCCGGGTTGCACATGACCGGTGGCGTCAACATGGCAAGCGATCCGCAGCGCTGGGAATGGCTGAAATCGGCCTGGGCGGTGTTCCAGTCGGTCGGCATCGAGACGGCCCGCCTGGTGACGCCCGAGGAGATCAAGGAGATCTGCCCGATCGTCGACGTCAGCGATGTGCTGGGTGGCCTTTACGATTCCAACGAAGGCCATCTCGACCCTTACGGCACGACGCACGCCTATGCGGGCGCCGCAAAGAAGCGCGGCGCCGATGTGATCCTGCGCAACCGCGTGATCGAGCTCAGCCAGCGCGCCGACGGCGGCTGGGATGTGGTTACGGAGAAGGGCGCGATTGTCGCCGAGCATGTCGTCAACGCCGGCGGCCTGTGGGCCAAGCAGGTCGGCCTCATGGCAGGCGTCGACCTGCCGGTGACGCCGATGGAGCACCATTATTTCGTCACCGAGGACATTCCGGAGGTCGCTGCCCTGGACAACGAGCTCGGCCTTGCCGTCGATCTCGACGGCTTCTCCTATCTTCGGCAGGAGCGCAAAGGCGTGCTGCTAGGTGTCTACGAGCAGAATCCAAAACATTGGAACATGGACGGTGCGCCCTGGGACTACGGCATCGAGCTGATCCCCGAGGACATCGACCGCATCAGCCCGGAGCTTTCGAAGGCGTATCAGCGCTTCCCCTGCCTGGCCAAGGCGGGCATCCGCAAATGGGTCAATGGCGCCTTCACCTTCACCCCCGACGGCAATCCACTGGTTGGCCCGGTGCGTGGCTTGAAGAACTACTGGGTCGCCTGCGGCGTCATGGCCGGCTTCAGCCAGGGTGGCGGCGTCGGCAAGTCGCTGGCCGAATGGATGATCTACGGCGAGCCGCAGGCCGACATCTTCGGCATGGACATCGCCCGCTACGGCGCCTTCGCCGCCAACCGCGAGTATCTCAGGCAAACCACGCGCCAGTTCTACGCCCGTCGCTTCGTCATGACCTTCCCCAACGAGCGGCTGCCGGCGGGCCGGCCGCTGAAGCGGCCCGGCGCCTATGACGGCATGAGCGCGGCCGGCGCCGAGTGGATGGCCTCATGGGGGCTGGAAATCCCGGCCTATTTCGCTCCGATGGGTTTTCGCGAGGAGACGACGCTGAAGCGCTCCAACGCCTTCGACATCGTTGGCGATGAGGTGCTGCAGGTGCGCCGCGCCGCCGGCCTCGTCGACACCACGGCCTTCTCGCGCTACGCCGTGTCCGGTCCCGGCGCCGAGGCCTGGCTCGACCGGCTGCTTGCCTGCAAACTGCCGAAGCCTCGGCGCGCGAAGCTTGCCCCGATGCTCGGCCATGACGGCAGGCTGAAGGGCGACCTTACCGTGCTCAACTGGGGCGGCGGCGACTACTGGATCATGGGCTCCTATTACCTGCGCGAATTCCACATGCGCTGGTTCGAGGCGCACATGGCGGACGGCGTCTCGGTTAACGACATCTCGGACGCGATGTCCGGCTTCCTGGTGACCGGGCCGAATGCAAGGAAGGTCGTCGAACGCACCACGCACCAGGACGTCTCCGCCAAAACCCTGCCGTTCATGGCCTGCGCCGAGTTCGACATCGGCATGGTTCGCGCCCGGGTCGCCCGGCTGTCGATCGCCGGCGAGCTCGGCTTCGAAATCAATTGCCCGGCCACCCTGCACGGGACGCTGCGCGAGACGCTGCTCGCCGCCGGCGAAGATCTTGGTCTCGCCGAGATCGGCTACTACGCGCTCAACGCGCTGCGGCTGGAGAAGAGTTTCGGCATCTGGTCGCGCGAGTTTACCCAAGGCTACACGCCCGGCCAGACCGGCCTTGACCGGTTCGTCGCCTTCGACAAGGGCGATTTTGTCGGCCGCGAAGCAGCTCTCAAGGAGCACAAGGCGGGCGTCGCCCGGCGGATCGTGACCCTGGAAGTCGATGCCGTCGACGCCGACGCCAGCGGTTTCGAGCCTGTCTGGCACAAGGGCCGGCGCGTCGGCTTCGTCACTTCCGGCGGCTACGGCTACACGGTTGGCAAGAGCGTCGCCCTGGCGTTGCTCGATGACGATTTCGCCGGGGAGGGGACGCAACTTTCCGTCCACATTGTCGGCGTCGAACGGCCGGCGCGCGTCATCGCGGCCTCGCCCTACGACCCCAAGGGCGAGGCAATGCGGCAATAGGGAGGATTGGGCATGATTGATGAGGCCGCACGCGATCAGAGGCGCGAACGCCGGCGCGGACGCACCGGCGAGGCCGGTAGCGAGTCCAGCCGCCGCCCGAACTATCGTTCGCTGAAGAACCCCTTCCTGCCGCAGCCGGTCTTTTCCGACGATCAGGTCGCCGCAATCCACGACACGGCGCTGCGCGTGCTGGAAGAACTCGGCATCAAGGTGCTGCTGCCGGAGGCGCGCGCCATTCTTGCCAAGGCCGGCGCCCTGGTCGACGAGGACAGCCAGATGGTGCGGATCGGCCGCGACATGGTCGAGGCAGCCTTGGCGTCCGCGCCGCGCTCGATCCCCGCCTATGGCGGCGCCAGCTCCCGTGACCTTATCCTCAAGCTTGGGTCCATGACATTCCTCGCCGGCTCCGGCGCCCCCAACGTTACCGATCTCGAGCGCGGAAGGCGGCCCGGCACGCTCGCCGCCTTCGAGGAATTCATGAAGCTGCTGCAGCATTTCGACGTGCTGCATATGCTCGGCCCCTGCATCGAGCCGCAGGACGTCGACACGCGCTTTCGCCACTTTGCCACCGGCCGCGCGCAGCTCACCTTGTCCGACAAGTTCCCCTTCGTCTTCGGCCGCGGCACACCGCAGGTCGAGGACAGCTTCGAGATGGTCCGGCTGGCGCGCGGCCTCTCGCAGGAGGAATTTCGTAACGGCGCCTACTGCTACACCGTCATCAACACCAATTCGCCGCGCCAGCTCGATATCCCGATGGCGCAAGGCATCATCGACTTCGCCAGGTTCGGCCAGGTGTCGATCATCACGCCCTTCTGCCTGGCGGGCGCCATGGCGCCGATCACGGTCGCCGGCGCGCTGACCCTGCAGCATGCGGAGGCGCTGGCGGGGCTGACGCTCGCCCAGATCGTGCGCCCCGGCGCTCCGGTGGTCTATGGCTCGTTTTCCTCAAATGTCGACATGAAGTCGGGCGCGCCGGCCTTCGGCACGCCGGAGCACATCAAGGCGACCTTGGGCGCCGGCCAGCTCGCGCGCTTCACCGGCTTGCCTTGGCGTTCCGGCGGCGGCAGCGCCGCCAATGTCTCCGACGCGCAGGCGGCGCATGAGACGCAGTTCGCGCTATGGGGCTCGGTGCTTGCCGGCGCCACCGTCTGCATCCATGCGGCAGGCTGGCTGGAGGGCGGCTTGAGCGTCTCGTTCGAAAAGCTGATTACCGACATCGAGGCGCTGCAGACGGTCGCCGAGCTTTGCGCCACGACACCGGGTGATGCCGACGCCATTGGTTTCGACGCCATTGCCGAGGTGCAGCCCGGCGGCCATTTCTTCTCGGCCGCCCACACCATGGTCCGCTACCGCACCGCCTTTTACGAACCGCTGGTGGCCGACTGGTCGAATTTCGGCAACTGGACGCAATCCGGCGGCAAGACCGCGACGGAGCGCGCCACCGGCATCTGGAAGCGGATTCTTTCCGATTTCCAGCCGCCCGCATCCGCTGCCGCCACCGCCGGCGTGCTCGACGATTTCATCGCACGTCGCACCGAAGAGGGCGGCGCGGCACCGGTGTCGTGAGGTCAAGGCAGCAGGGCAACCGCTGTACGCGAATAGGTTTTGTCGCTGACTTGATCGAGCATGAAGGCCGCCACGTCGGCGCGCGCCAGCGTCGGCAACAAGGATCTGGCCCGGATGCCGTGGCCGTGGCGGAACCGGCCGATGGCTGGACCGTTGCCGAGCTTTGGCGGTCGCACGATCGTCCAGTCGAGGCCGGACTGCGCGATGAGCCTTTCCTTCGCTTCGTGATCCGCCGCTTCATGGCGCAGCACGAGCGGCACGACGATGCCGCCGAGCAGTGGCCCCAATTGCCGCCGGCTGTCGCGGACGCCGAGGAAGGACTGATAAATGAGCCGGGTTGGCCCGCTCCGTTGCATCGCCTCGACGATGAAGCCGATACCGGCAATCACCGCCGCGTCGTGCTTCAGTGGCACGCCGACACCGAGGCAGCTCAACACCGCGTCGTGACCGGCAATCGCGCCCTCCACCGCCTTGCAGTCGGCGACGTCTCCGACGATCACGCTCAGACGGTCGTGGCTGATGGCGAGCTTGCGCGGGGTGCGGACGAAGGCGGTGACCAGATGGCCTTCCGCCAGCGCCGCCGAGACGAGGGCGCGGCCGGTCGCGCCCGAGGCGCCAAAGATCAGAAGTTTCATCTCCGGCCTCCCTGGCCAGTCTGCCCCGCTCGTCAGCCAGGCTTGCGCCCTGCGGCGAAAGCGACCGGCGCCCCAGCCGGGCAGCAGCCTTGTGTAGACGTAGTCGCATTGCTCCACCAGACCCTGCGCGGCGCCTCCCTCAAAAACCGTGTCGCCCCACATCGTGACACGCGTGATGCCCTGCATGCCCGCCGAACCGGAACCGCGCATGGTGCGGCTCGCCCCCGAAACTCTCGGCAGCCGCCCGGTTTTGCTTGTCTATCGCCGCGAGATCGGTGATGAGGCGCCTGTGCGCCGTCATCCGTTTCGTAACTGTGGTGATCAGGGATCAGGCAACGGTGATCAGCGGCAAGGCTTGATGGCATTGCCTCAAGACGCCGTCCGACGATCTGGCGAAACGGGTGCAAGGCGGCTACGCTGCGATGAGGACAAGGCAGGCGAGAGGAACCACATATGACGGCGCCTGGCGATTTGATGCAGGCCTTGTTCCTGCGATTGAAGACCGATGCGTCGCTGTCGGCGCTGCTGGGCGGCGCCGGCCTGCTCGAGCGCGCCGACGCCAAAGCCGCATTTCCGCACGTCACCTACGGCCGCACTAGCGCCTTCGACCTGGACACCGGCGCCGACGACAACGACGACCAACTCATCACGCTCCACATCTGGTCGAAGGCGCAGGGCGAGGCCGAGACGCGGCTCATCATGGACAGCATCAAGGCGCGCCTCGACGGCGCGGCCCTCTCGATCGGCCCGCGTGGCCAGACGCGGCTGTCGCTGGAATTCGCCGAGGCGCGCTATGACGACGACCTCGCGGTGCACCACGGGCTGCTGCGCTTCCGCGCGCTGACGCAAGAAAGTGCCTGAGAGACCAGCTTTTCCTTCAGCAATTCCAGGAAAGGTGCGCAGCGGTTTTCCGTCCGGAAGTACAAAAAAAAGGAGTTAGAGCAATTCCGCGTTTCCTTGAAACGATGGACTTCTCTAGAGCTGGGCCTGGATGGCGGCCTTGTCGATGACGGACCAGACCTCGCGTATCCGCCCGTCCTGGATTTCATAAAAGACGTTCTCCGCGAAAGTGACTCGCCTGCCGTTCACCGCCAGGCCGAACAGCATGCCCTTGGGCCTGCAGTCGAAATGCAGACGGGCCGCCACGCGTGGTGGCTCTGAAACCAGAAGCTCGATGTTGAAACGCAGATCGGGAATGGCCTGAAAATCGCCTTCCAGCATGCGGCGATAGCCCGAAAGCCCCACCGTCTCGCCATTATACTGCACCTCCTCGCCGACAAACTGGCCGAGATTGTCCCAATCCTGTTCGTTGAGGCAGGCAATGTAGCCCTTGTAAAGACTGGCAAGGTCGTCATGGCTCATGGCATTCTCCCCGTCCTCAACTGCTTCACGGCGCAAATTAGAGCATATGCTAGCCGCGAAAACCGTAGCCGCGCCCGTGATTTTCCGGCTATCAATCCATGCTGGTCCTGATGGGCCCAGGCAGTTGGACTCGCATTTGTTCGTCTCGCGGGCAGGGGGTATGGCGGGCATGGATTTTCGGCCGTTCACCGTTCATTTCATGTTCAGCACAAATGCGTTAGTACCGTGATCATGAAAACGTTCCGCTCCCTTACTCGCGCCGCGACGCTGGCGCTTGCCGCAGCCGGGATTTTTGCGTCGCAGGCGACGGCGATGCCGCTCGTCGAGCCATCGGTCGATCAGCCGCTCGTGCTTGCTGCCAGCGACTGCTATGCAATCGGCCAACAGATCGCCGCGCAGAACGGCGGCACGCTCGCCAAGGCCTCGCAGGCGACGCGCGGCGGACAGCAGGTCTGCGTGATCGTGGTACTGGTCCCGGGCAAGGAGGGCCAGCGGCCGCGCCGTACTGAGATCGTGGTGCCGCTGGACTGACGCCCAATTCCCTTTAACAGGCTTGAGTTTCCTGGCCGGCGGAATCGGCCTATACCTCCACCCTTCAACAGGCTCCGAACCATGCGCGTGCTCGTCGTCGAGGATGACAAGGATCTCAACCGGCAGCTTACGGATGCGCTGGTCGATGCCGGCTATGTCGTCGACCGCGCCTATGACGGCGAAGAGGGGCATTTCCTCGGCGACACCGAGCCTTACGACGCCGTCGTCCTCGACATCGGCCTGCCGCAGATGGACGGCATCAGCGTCGTTGAGCGCTGGCGCCGCGGCGGGCGCAAGATGCCTGTGCTGATCCTGACCGCCCGCGACCGCTGGAGCGACAAGGTTGCCGGCATCGACGCGGGCGCCGACGACTACGTCACCAAACCTTTTCACATCGAGGAGGTGCTGGCCAGAGTGAGGGCGCTGATCCGCCGCGCCGCCGGCCATGCCTCGTCCGAGCTCACCTGCGGGCCGCTGAGGCTCGACACCAAGGCCTCCAAGGCCGACGTCAACGGCGTGCCGCTGAAGCTCACTTCCCACGAGTTTCGGCTGCTTGCCTATCTGATGCATCATATGGGCGAGGTGGTATCGCGCACCGAATTGGTCGAACATCTCTACGACCAGGACTTCGACCGCGACTCCAACACCATCGAGGTGTTCGTCGGACGGCTTCGCAAGAAGATGGGCACCGACATGATCGAAACCGTGCGAGGCATGGGCTATCGCATGCGAGAGCCGGAGGCGTGACGCGGAACCGCTGAAGCCGACGATAAGAACGTGGCTTTCAAAGCTGCGGCTCTGGCCGCGCTCGCTGACCTTCCGCGTCATCGCCTTTTCCACGATTTGGGCGATTCTGACGCTCGTCGTCATCTTCACCCTCATCACCACGCTCTACCGCCAGGCCAGCGAGCGCGGCTTCGACAGTCTTCTTTCGGCGCATCTGTTCAACCTGATCGGCTCCGTCGGCATTTCCGACAATGGCGCGCTCATCGGCTCGCCCGACCTTGGCGATCTGCGCTTCTCGGAGCCGAATTCCGGCTGGTACTGGTCGGTCGAGCCGGCCTCCGAAGACGTTCACGGCGAACTCCATTCCTCCTCGATGACCTCCTCGATCCTGTCGCCGAGCGTCGCCGAGGTGCCGTTCAACGCGAACTTCCAGCGCAGCTATTCGACCGAGGGCATCAAGGGCGAGGAGTTAGAGGTTTTCGAGAGCGAGTTCGTGCTCGATGCCAAGAACCGCGCCGCGCGCTTCCGCGTCATGGGCAATCACAGCGAGCTCGAGCAGGAGATCGCGAGCTTCCAGCGCCGGCTGCTCACCTATCTGTCGCTGTTCGGCGTCGGCATGATCGCCATCAACGCCATCGCCATCCTTTTCGGCTTGCAGCCTTTGCGCCGCGTGCGCAATGCTTTGGCGATGGTGCGCGAGGGCACGGCGCAGCGGCTCGACGGGCGCTTTCCGGCCGAGATCGAGCCTCTGGCCAGCGAGACCAATGCGCTGATCGAGAACAACAGGCGCATCGTCGAGCGCTCGCGCACCCAGGTCGGCAACCTCGCCCATTCCCTGAAGACGCCGCTTGCCGTCCTGATCAACGAGGGCCGCGCGCTCGGCGGCGCCAAGGGAGAGCTCATCGCCGAGCAGGCTGCCTCGATGCAAAAGCAGGTCGACCATTATCTGCAGCGCGCCCGCGTCGCTGCCCAGCGCGACAGCGTCGTGTTCCGCACGCCGGTGGCGCCGCTGGTCGAGCGCATGGTGCGCGTGCTGCGCAAGCTCAACCCGCAGACACAGCTTTCGCTGTCGCCGCCGGCCACCGGGATCGTCTTTGCCGGCGAGCGCGAGGATCTTGAGGAATTGCTCGGCAATCTCCTCGACAATGCCATGAAATGGGCGAAAAGCGCCGTTGCCGTCTCGGTCGCCGCCGTTCCGGGAAGCCCCAACCTTTTTGAAATCGTCATAGAGGACGACGGCCCCGGCATTCCCGAGGACAGCGCGCGGGAAGTGTTGAAACGCGGCAAGAGACTCGACGAGACGAAGCCGGGAACGGGGCTTGGATTGGCCATTGTCGCCGACCTCGTCAACGAGTATGGAGGCGCCCTTGCGCTGGAACGGTCCAGCATGGGCGGCTTGAGGGCAGTGGTAAGATTGCGGAGCCTTCAATAATGTTTTATCGATTTCCGTGCGGCCGCTTGCGGCCAAATTTCCGACAAATATCAATACTATGGGCTCGCTATCCTTCCCGCTGGCGCGGTTCCCGATCCATCTCGCTCCAGAAGTGCTTTTCGCCCAAGAAGCCCATCACGCTCAAGAGAACCGGTTGCTGGTATGAAGATTCGCGTTGCGCTCGTTTCCGCCCTGATGGCCGTGTCGGGCTGCACCACGCTGGGCAGGACCGGCCCGACCTCTCCGGTCACGCCCGTCGCCACGCCGCCGGCCGCCGGTAAGGTGGGAGCCGGCATCGTCGCGGCCATGAATGGCGGGCTCATCGGCGGCTCGATCGGTTCGGGTCTGAGCGATGCTGAAAAGCGCAAAGGCCTCGAGGCCGAGTACAAGGCGCTGGAATACAACGCCAGCGGCCAGAAGGTGACGTGGAAGGGCGACAGCTCGACCCATTATGGCGAGGTCGTTGCCGCCCAGCCCTACCGGGTCGGCTCGCAGGACTGCCGCCAATACACCCACACCGTTTACACGAGCGGTTCGGGCGTCACGGCGCGCGGCACCGCCTGCCGCAATGCCGACGGCAGCTGGACGCCGCTGACCTGAATTAGCAACGATCGGCGCAATTTGACATTGATCAAGGACGGCCGGCGCGTCTGCCGCCAAAGCGTCGCAGGGCGTCCGTGTTGGCAGGGCAGGGCTCTGCCTTTATTGGAATAGCCATGCTGTTCTGGGTCATAGCTGCAATCCTTACGCTGGGCGCCAGCCTGGCGGTGCTTTTGCCGCTGGCCGGCGGCACGAAAGCCGCATCGACCGCCGGCGATCACGATCTCGAAGTCTATCGCGACCAGCTTTCGGAACTCGACCGCGACATGGCGCGCGGTCTCATCCAGCCGGGCGAGGCGGAGGAAGCGCGCGCCGAGATCGGCCGCCGCATTCTGCGTCTCGGCTCGCACAGCCAGGCAAGCGCGCGAGCGCCGCGCCCTGCGCGCGCCGCGAAGCTGGTCGCCACCGCCGCCGTGCTGGCGGTGCCGCTGGTTAGCTGGGGACTTTACGGCTCACTCGGCTCGCCGGATCTGCCCTCGCAGCCGCTGGCCGAACGGCTGGCCAAGAACCCTGCCGAGTCCTCGGTCGACGAGCTGGTTGCCCGCGCCGAGGCGCATCTCGCCGCCAATCCCTCGGACGGCAAGGGCTGGGACGTGCTGGCGCCGGTTTATCTGCGCCTGCAGCGCTACGCCGACGCGGTGACCGCCTATCGCAACGCCATCCGCCTCGACGGCGACAGCGCCGTGCGCCAGGCCGGCCTTGGCGAGGCGATCGCCAACGCTGCCGGCGGGATCGTCACGGCCGAGGCTCAGGGCGCCTTCGACGCGGCCTTGAAGCTCGATCCCGCCAACGCCAAGGCCAATTTCTATCTGGCGATGGGCCTGGCCCAGGAAGGCAGGAAGGCGGAAGCCGCCGCCGCTTGGCAAAAGATGCTCGGTCAGCTTGCGCCCGATTCGCCCTGGCGCAGCGCCGTCCAGCAGGCGCTCGCCGAAACGGCCGAGCCGCCGGCGGCGGCAGGCAAGCCGGCGACCGGCCCGGATGCCGGGCAAGTCGAGGCGGCGCGGCAGATGGCGCCGCAGGACCGGCAGGCAATGATCGAGACCATGGTCGCCAGCCTCGACGACCGGCTGAAACAAAATCCGCGCGACGAGGAAGGATGGATGCGGCTCATTCGTTCCTATGTTGTGCTCGGCAAGGCCGACCGGGCGCGCGACGCGCTCGGCCGCGCGGTTGCCGTCTTCGGCGCCGACAGCGAGCAGGCCAAGAAATTCACCGCCTTTGCCGCCTCCCTCGGCGTGACGGCGACGGAGTAGGCCATGACGCGCAAGCAGAAGCGATTGTCGGTGATCCTCGCAGGGCTGGCCTTCCTCGGCGCTGCTGCCGGTCTTACCTTCTACGCGCTCGGCCAAAAGGCTTCGTATTTCTACATGCCCGCCGACCTCGCCGCCGCAACCGTCCAGCCCGGACAGCGCATTCGCCTTGGCGGGCTCGTCGAAAAAGGCACCATCGTTCGCGGTCAGGGCGCGACCGTCGCGTTCTCGGTCACCGATGAGCAGAAATCGGTCAAGGTCACCTATACCGGCATCTTGCCCGACCTCTTCCGCGAGGAGCAGGGCGTCATCACCGAAGGCGCTTTTGGCCCGGACGGCGTCTTCGTTGCCGATAGCGTTTTAGCCAAGCACGACGAGCGCTATATGCCCAAGGAAGTCGCCGACGGCTTGAAAGCCAAGGGCGTGTGGCAGGAGAGCAAGAGCCAATAATGGTTGAGACCGGACATTTCGCGCTCGTCCTCGCCTTCGCGCTGTCGCTGGTGCAGATGCTGGTGCCGTTGGTCGGCGCCCGCACCGGCAACCAGCGGCTGATGGCGGTCGGCGGCCCGGTCGCGGTCACCGGCTTTGCGCTGACCGCGCTGTCCTTCACCGCTCTTGCCACCGCCTATGCCGGCTCCGATTTCTCGGTGGCGAGCGTCTGGGAAAACTCCCATTCGCTGCAGCCGATGATCTACAAGATCACCGGCACCTGGGGAAACCACGAAGGCTCGATGCTGCTCTGGGTGCTGATCCTGACCTTCTTCGGCGCGCTCGTCGCTGTCTTCGGTTCCAACTTGCCAGCGACGCTCAAAGCCAATGTTCTGGCCGTGCAGGGCATGATCGGCGCCGCCTTCTTCCTGTTTATCCTGGCGACGTCCAATCCCTTCATCCGGCTGAACCCGGCGCCGATCGAGGGCCGCGATCTCAACCCGATCCTGCAGGACCTCGGCCTCGCCATCCATCCGCCGCTGCTCTATCTCGGCTATGTCGGTTTCTCGATCTGCTTCTCCTTCTCGGTCGCAGCCCTGATCGAAGGCCGCATCGACGCCTCCTGGGCGCGCTGGGTGCGGCCCTGGACGCTGGTCGCCTGGATGTTTTTGACCGGCGGCATCGCCATGGGCTCCTATTGGGCCTATTACGAGCTTGGCTGGGGCGGCTTCTGGTTCTGGGACCCGGTCGAGAACGCTTCCTTCATGCCCTGGCTCGCCGGCACGGCGCTCCTCCATTCGGCAATCGTCATGGAAAAGCGCTCGGCGCTGAAGATCTGGACGCTGCTGCTTGCCATCCTCACCTTCTCGCTGTCGCTGCTCGGCACCTTTCTTGTCCGCTCTGGCGTGCTGACTTCCGTGCATGCCTTCGCCACCGATCCGGCGCGCGGCGTCTTTATCCTCTGCATCCTGACGCTGTTCATCGGCGGCTCGCTGGCGCTGTTTGCGCTGCGCGCTTCCACCCTGACCGCAGGTGGCCTGTTCCAGCCGATCTCGCGCGAAGGCGCGCTCGTGCTCAACAATCTGTTCCTGACCACGGCGACCGCGACGGTGCTCGTCGGCACGCTCTACCCGCT
>NZ_RZSN01000360.1:0-1645 GCF_003997315.1 Mesorhizobium sp. M1A.F.Ca.IN.020.04.1.1 | reverse complement strand
GTGCAGGGAAGCTCTTCGCCAAGCGTCGGCCATATGCTTCTGGAAGAAGGTTTCGATCTCGACATTCGCCGGCCGCCGCCTTGCGGCGCGCCTCGATGCGGTCGTGGCGCTCGACACCGATCAGTTCGGCGACGCGCCAGACGGTGTTGTCCTCGAGCTCGTGCAGCTCGCCGTCGGCGTAGACGATCTCCCACATCAGGCCGATGAAGGCCTTGCGCGCCTCGGCATCCAGATGGCGCTTGAGCACGCTGGTGAAGGCATAGAGGTCGATCGCCTCGTTATCGGCACGCTCGCCGGCGGCGGCCAGCGCGTCGAGCTCGTCGCCGCTGATCGAATAGGTCTCGGCCAGGATCTCCTTGAAGCGCTCCCACTCGATATCCTGGCGCACGCCGTCGGCGTTCATCACGTGATAGAGCAGCGCCGAGGCCGCGACGCGCGGATCGTCCGCGCTTGGCTTGCTCGCGCCCGCAGCAGGCAAATCCCTCAGGAAGGACAATACGCGTTCGAACATCGATGCTTTTTCCCTGTCCGCCAAGCCGAGCCTCAAAACAAACGAAACCGGCGCGGCGATTTTTCCGCCTCGTCTTCCGGCGTCACGCCGGGATCATCCGGCAAGCGCGGCAACTCCGGCGCCTGCTCGACCACCATGTCATCGGCGGCGGCGACCTCGGTTTCCCTCTCGATGCCGTTCGGCGCCTCGGCGGCCGCCTTCTCGGCCGAACTATCGGGCTCAAGGTCGATCGCTCTCTCGTCAGCCGGCAAAGCGGGCGCCGATGCAGCGATCGCGGGAACCGCCTCCTCAACCTCGCTGTCGATTAGTTGCCCGAGCCGCTCCATCGGCGCGCGCCAAGTGAACGCGTCGAGCTTGCCGGTGATCGGCGATACCGGCGCCCAGCGCTCCGAGACGACACCGTCCGCCACCCAGGCCGGATCGCGCGGCGCGCGCACAGCCTTGGACAGCAGCTGCCGCACCTTGCCCTGGTCGCCGCTTTCGGCCTCCTCGATGTCGGCCAGCAACAGATAGGCGCCTTCGCGGCGATCAATGCGGATGGCGGATTCCGCCTCGCGCCTGGCGGTGGCGAAATCCTGCGCGTCGAGCGCGGCGCGTGCCACGGCCATCGACGATTCGGCATGGTTCTTCTTCAATTCCTGCAGCTTTTTCGCCCGGTTGAGGCGATCGAGCACGGCATCGCCCGGCCTCGCATGGATGTAAAGCTCGGCAATATCCGGATGCGGTTCGGCCCGCCAAGCGGTCTCCAGGATTTTGGAACCCTTGCGCACATCGTTGTGCTTAATCAGCAGGTTGGCCGCGATCACCGCGGCCGGCGCGAAACCGGGCGCCAGCTTGTTGGCTTCGAGGGCCGCGGTCCGGGCAGCGTTCGGATCGCTGTCGACCAGCGCCTGCGCCTTGGCAGTGAGCAGCACGGCGCGGCGGCGGTTGGCGGCATCGCGTTCGATTTGCCTTGTCGATTTCTGCGCCTCGACCAGCTTCAACGCGCCGTCCCAGTCGCCGCGCTCGGTCAGCTCTTCAAGCGTCGATTCCGCCGCCCAGGCAAGCTGCGGTGCCACAGCTGCGGCACGACCGGCATAGTGGCGCGCGGCGTTGCGGTCGCCCAGTCGCTCAGCTTCGAGATAGAGCCCGCGC
>NZ_RZSN01000359.1:0-1658 GCF_003997315.1 Mesorhizobium sp. M1A.F.Ca.IN.020.04.1.1 | reverse complement strand
CAGGCTCCGAAGATCGCGCGCACGGTCGCGCGGTCCAATTCGGTGGCGTCGCCGCTCGCGATCCAAGGCGTGTACGATTTGCCGACCTCGGCAGCCGCGTTGGGCAGCGTGCGCACCACGCGGCCGGTGCCGTGCTTCTCGCCGATCTCGGCCATCCGGATGCCGGCCATAACCGAAATCACCAGCTTGCCCTTGGCATCCAGCTCGAGCGACGGCCAGTCCTGCGGCCGCACGGAAAGCATGATGACGTCCGAGCGGTCGGCGAGCGCCTGGTTGTCGTCGCTCCAGAAGACGCCTGGAAAGCGATCCGGCTTGGTGCTCCGATAGGAGAGGGCGAGGTTCTCCGCCCGCACCACGCCGGCCGAAAGCGCGGCACCCGCGATCGCGCCGCCCAGCCAGCCGGCGCCGCCGACAATGCCCAGCCTGAGTGAAGCGCTCATTCGTGTCTCCCTTGCAGTCTTAACGGTGCGGGAGGCGGCGGCCATTGTCCAGCGGTCAGCCGCAGCCGCGTACCGGCGAGCGACAGCTGTGCCTGCCGAAACGAGCCTCAGTACCCCCGCATCAATCCACCATCGACGCGGATGTTCTCGCCGGTGATATAGGCCGCGCCGTCGGAAGCGAGGAAGGAGATCGTTGCCGCCACTTCCTCGGATGTGCCGTAGCGCTTCATCGGCACGCTCTGGCGGCGTTCCTCTACGCCGGGCAGGCTGTCGATCCAGCCCGGCAGCACGTTGTTGATGCGAATATTATCGGCCGCATAGGTGTCGGCAAAGATCTTGGTGAAGGCGGCGAGCCCGGCGCGCGCCACCGCCGACGTCGGGAAGGCGACGCTCGGCTCGAACGCCCAGGCGGTCGAGATGTTGATGATGACGCCCGCCTTCTGCTTCTGCATCACCGGCGTCACCAGCCGGGTCGGTCGCACGACGTTGAGGAAATAGGTGTCGATGCCCTTGTGCCAGTCTTCGTCGCTGATCTCGATGATCTGCGCGCGCGGCCCGTGGCCGGCGCTGTTGACCAGCACGTCGATGCGGCCCCAGCGTTCCAGCGCGCCGTCGGTCAGCCGCTTCAGATCCTCGTTCGACTGGTTGGAGCCGGTGACGCCGAAGCCGCCGAGTTCGTTGCCCAGCGCCTCGCCCTTACCGGAGGAGGAGAGCACGCCGACCTTGAAGCCGTCGGCGGCCAGCCGCTTCGCCGCCGCCGCGCCCATGCCGCTGCCCCCCGCCGTCACCAGAGCTACTTTTTCTCCTGCCATGTCGCTGTCCATCCTTGTTGAAAGCGCCTCTGTTAGCACGCGGCGGTGCAGGGCACGAACCGGTTTGGATTGCGCCACGATGCCAATTGGCGAAAGCGGACGCGGAGTCCGAACGCCATGCTCACACCTTGCAACCGCTCATCAGCGCCTTCGACACCACCGCACAGCGTCCGGGCTTCACGTCGCCCGCCTTCAGTGGCACGCCCTTTCCAGCCGGCACCGCCGGCCGGTACCAGCTCCGCAGCGCCTGGTCGCTGGCGCAATAGCCCCAATTGACGAGATCGATCGTCTCCTCGCTTCCCAGGAAATGCAGCGACGTGCCGATATCGGCAGGCGCGATTGCCGCGCTTTGCACGAAGCTCGGCTCGGCGGCGTCAGGCTTGCTGGCGATCGACCAGTAGACGCC
>NZ_RZSN01000358.1:0-1685 GCF_003997315.1 Mesorhizobium sp. M1A.F.Ca.IN.020.04.1.1 | reverse complement strand
GGATAGAAACCGGAAATGATGCCGAGCGCCGAATAATGCGCTTCCTGGCGGCCGGAAAGCACGCGGATCTCGGTCTTCAGCACATCCTCGGCGCGGTGGATAAAGTCCGGGCCGTTGACCGCCTCGCGCGCGGCCGCGGTCGCCAGCACATAGATGTGTTCGGCGCCGGCCTGATCCGAAAGCGCGCGAAAACGGCGGAACTCCTCCATCGATCGCGTCACCGCCTCGGGATCGAGCTTGCCCGTCGAAACGATGCCGCGGCCGAGGCCGGCCAGCATCTTTTCGTTGAACAGCATCGTCGGCGAGCGCGCCAGCCCTTCATAGACGACGAGGCGGATCGAGTTCGATCCGATGTCGATGATCGACAGCGGCCGCCGGTCCTGGAGCCGGCCCTGCGAGACTGAAATCACGCGGCGGCGTTCTTCTTGCGGCGCTTGAACTGGGCAATGCGCCTTGGCGCATGCGATTTCAGCGCGTCACCCCGTCCGGAAAGACTCGGATTGGTCATGAAATATTCCTGCGCGTTGAACGGCTCCTCGCCCTCCTCGAGCGCGGCGCGCCGGGAGGTGCCATCAGCCAATACGTCGAAACTTTGCTGATTGTCCATGATGTTGCCGAGCATGATCTGGCCAAGCACCTGTTCATGCACAGTCGGATTGGTGATCGGCACGAGGGTCTCGACGCGGCGGTCGAGATTGCGCGGCATGATATCGGCCGAGGAGATGTAGACGATCGCTTCGTCGGACGGCAGACCGTGGCCGTTGCCGAAGCAGTAGATGCGGCTGTGCTCGAGGAAGCGGCCGACGATCGACTTCACCCTGATGTTCTCGGAAAGACCCGGCACCTGCGGCCTCAGGCAGCAGATGCCGCGCACGACGAGATCGATCTCGACGCCGGCGCGGCTGGCGTCATAGAGAGCATCGATGACGGTCGGATCGACGAGCGCGTTCATCTTCATCCAGATACGGGCCGGCCTGCCTTCGAGCGCATGGGCGATCTCCTCGGCGATGTGCCTCAGGATGCGGTCGCGCAGCGTGAACGGCGACACCGCAAGACGCATCTCCTCGGCAGGCTCGGCGTAGCCGGTGATGAAGTTGAAGATCTGCGCGACATCGCGCGCGATCGTCGGGTCGGTGGTGAAGAAGGACAGGTCGGTGTAGATGCGGGCGGTGACCGGATGGTAGTTGCCGGTGCCGAGATGCACGTAATTGCGCAGCCGACCGTCCTCGCGGCGGACCACCAGCGACATCTTGGCGTGGGTCTTCAACTCCAGGAAGCCGAAGACGACCTGGACGCCGGCGCGCTCGAGGTCGCGCGCCCAGCGGATATTGGCCTCTTCATCGAAGCGCGCCTTGAGCTCGACGAGCGCCGTCACCGACTTGCCGGCCTCCGCCGCGTCGATCAACGCCCGCACGATCGGGCTGTCGTTCGAGGTGCGGTAGAGCGTCTGCTTGATGGCGACGACTTCCGGATCGGCCGCCGCCTGGCGCAGGAACTGCACCACGACGTCGAAGGATTCGTAGGGGTGGTGGACGATGATGTCCTTCTCGCGGATGGCGGCCAGGCAGTCGCCGCCATGCTCGCGGATGCGCTCGGGAAAGCGTGGGTTATAGGGCGTGAATTTGAGGTCGTCGCGCGGGATGGCGACGATCTCGGAGATCTGGTTGAGCGCCAGCGGCCCGGTG
>NZ_RZSN01000357.1:0-1689 GCF_003997315.1 Mesorhizobium sp. M1A.F.Ca.IN.020.04.1.1 | reverse complement strand
TTGCAGGTGATCTTCTGCCACCAATCGCTTCGGCCGGAGTGATAAGGCCTGCCGCGATGCTTGGCTATGACGCCTTCCAGGCCATGCTCGCAGGCGACACGGAAGAATTCTTCCCCTTCCGCCTCGACCTCGTCTGAAAGCCGGATCGCGCCGTCGCGGCCCGTGACGATCGGCTTCAGCAGGCGCCGGCGCTCGTGCTGAGGCAGCCGGCGCAGATCGCGGCCGTCAAGATAGAGGAGATCGAAAGCGTAGAAGATGATTTCGCTGGCCTCGTGCGCGGCCGGCCGGCGCCCGAGCGCCCGTTGGAGCATGCCGAAATCGGAGCGCCCCCTGTCGTCGAGCACGACCGCTTCGCCGTCGAGAATGGCGGTCTTCAGTCCGAGCCGGCGCGCCTCGGCCGCAATCGTCGGAAAACGGCTCGTCCAATCGTGGCCGCCACGCGTGATGATCCGCACGCGCTCCGGATCGATGTGGACTGCGAGCCGGTAGCCGTCCCATTTCACCTCGAACGTCCAGTCCGGCCCCTTTGGCGGCTTGTCCACCAGCATCGCCAAACATGGATCGACGCGGGCCGGCATCGGGTCCGGCGAAGGCGTGTCGGGGGGCTTTCTCGAGGATGCTCTGGCCATTGGCCTATTAACGCACAATCCTGCGAGAAATGCCGTATCGGAGAGGTTGAACTACTCCTGAGCCGCCAGTGTTTCGACCAAGTCGAACTCGGCCCTGAGGGCTGGTCTCGGTGTCCAGTAATTCGCATTTTGTCGCGCCCGTGTGTGGACACTTCACCCAGACGACCGGCGAGCTAGAAGGCTCGATAAGCCGACTTGTCGAAATGAGGGTCGTCGATCCGCTGCAAGCCGAGTTGCTGTGTCCATTCCTCGAAAGATTGTCCTGCCATCGCTCCGGCCAGTTGATGTTGCTGAAAAACGCCCCATGAATCAGTGTAGCCGAATTGGATATGCGGCTGCACCCTCGAATCCGTGTGGAGGAACGGAATTCTGGCACGCCGCTTCGCGACCGCGCTCTATGCCGGCGGCACGGAGCCCATGTTTCGTCTGGTCTCCGCCCATGCGGGTGACGATCGCTCGTGCGGACTGCTTCGCAGCCAGCAATCACAACTGATACACCCAAAATGGCACCATGCGGCGGTTTACAGCGACGGATGAAATCAGCATAGTGCGCGACGGCAACGACAATCACGAGTTGGTGATGGCAAGTCGCTAGCCCTTCTTGTCATCAACCACGGGAGCCGTCCTGGAGCATTTCCGGGACGGCTCTTTTCGAAATCCGGTGACCGATCATGACGAAGAAATCTGCTCCCTGCCGTCCCCTGTTCGTAAGCAGATCGCTTCTCAATCCGGATGACTTGCTCGAATGGGCTCAGGGCGAAGGATTTCAAAGACCGATCCGCGCCTCAGCGCTGCATGTGACGGTCGCGCTCAGCCGCGACCCGTTGCCGTGGCTAGAGATTCCGGCATGCGACGGCTATCTGTCCGTGCCTCGAGGGCGCCGGCGGCTGGTCCGCCAATTCAGTGGCGTGGCTGTCCTGATTTTCGGATGCCGGAAACTGCGCCAACGTCATGCGCAGTTCCGCCGGCACGGGGCGAAGTGGGAACACCCGACGTATCAGCCCCACGTTGCGTTCGCGATCGATGATGATCGTGACCTCTGTCTTGTGCGGCCTTATGT
>NZ_RZSN01000356.1:0-1793 GCF_003997315.1 Mesorhizobium sp. M1A.F.Ca.IN.020.04.1.1 | reverse complement strand
GTTCTTTGACCTGTGCAGCCGAAATGCTCATTGTCGCCTCTTTGTTTCAAATGCGCCGACGCACCATCGAATCCCGATGATGCGCCCGGCAAAAGCGCTTTAACGCGCCAACTTATTGGAAAGATGAAGGCCGAAGCCGGCCTTCGTTTTTCAAGCTTCCGGAGCTTCAGTGGCCGGAGTGTCGAGCGCCGGCTCGACCGGAGCCTCGGCCGACGCGCCGATGTCCATGCCGAGCGCGCCCTGCTGCCGGGCGATGCCGTCGATGGCAGCCTTGGCGATCAGATCGCAATAAAGCTGGATGGCGCGGGCCGCGTCGTCATTGCCGGGGATCGGGAAGTCGATCTTGTCCGGGTCGCAGTTGGAATCGATGATGGCAACGACCGGGATGCCGAGGCGCTTGGCCTCGAGGATGGCGATCGCCTCCTTGTTGGTGTCGATGACGAACATCAGGTCCGGCGTCGAACCCATGTCCTTGATGCCGCCCAGCGCCTTGTTGAGCTTCTCGCGCTCACGGTCGAGGTTGAGGCGCTCCTTCTTGGTGAGGCCCTGGGCCTCGCCGGCCAGCGTCTCGTCGAGCTTGCGCAGGCGTTGGATCGAATTCGAGATCGTCTTCCAGTTGGTCAGCATGCCGCCCAGCCAACGCGAGTTGACATAATACTGGGCCGAACGCTGCGCGGCGTCGGCGACGATGTCCGAAGCCTGGCGCTTGGTGCCGACGAACAGCACACGGCCGCCCTTGGCGACGGTGTCGGAAACCTGCTTCAGGGCCTGGTGCAGCAGCGGCACCGTCTGCGACAGGTCGATGATGTGGATGTTGTTGCGGGCGCCATAGATGTAGGGCGCCATCTTCGGGTTCCAGCGGTGGGTCTGGTGGCCGAAGTGAACACCAGCTTCCAGAAGCTGGCGCATGCTGAAATCAGGCAGAGCCATTCCTTAGTTCCTTTCCGGTTGGCCTCCACGGACACAGGCATTTCGGACTTATGTCCTGATGCCACCGGAGGTTTCAGCCGGATTTCTCCCGGGCAGACACCAAAGTCCGTGTGTGGAATGAGCGGGCATATAGAGGGGAAGTCTCGTAAACGCAAGCGAGCTAGCGGAAAACGCCCTCACCTGCGGCGATCCGCGCACTTATGCATGTCGTCCAGAAGTGTTCGGCGGTTCTGGGACAACGACATGCATCAAAACTCCGTCAGCGTCGGGTCTTGCCGTTCGGTACTCTGACGCGGCGGAAGACGGCGACAATCTCCTCGCGACTGCATTCGACCGCGCCAAGCCGCACGGCGCGGTCGCGCTCAAAGCCGGTGATATCGTAATGCGGCGCCGAAGTCTTCGGCGGCCCCTGATAGGACGAGCGCTTGAGGCCGATCTCGGCGGCAAAGCGGTGGAGCTCGTCGGTGTCGTCGGCGAGCAGATGGCACCAGCGATGGCCGGCCCATTTCCAGATTGCCGCATCGACATAGACAGCCATCGAGCTTGCCGCACTCCAACCGACATCGGCGGCCCGCTCACAATCACCCCGGGCCGACGCGAAGTCAGCGATGATAGAAGGGATTCGGATAGGAAATGAAGCCGCCGGCGGCTTCAAGTTCGGTCACGATTCTCGACACCGCTTCCTGCATCCTTGAGCGCAGCACCGCGAGCGCCTCTTCGACCGAACCATCATGTGCATGAAGCGCCAACGGCTCGGGCACGCGGATGTGAGCGCAGCGCGGCCCGGCGGGCTGCGGAATGAAGCGGTTGATCGAATCGCGCAAAGCGCCTTTGCAATAGTCGTTGCGGATGCGCTTCAGATG
>NZ_RZSN01000355.1:0-1816 GCF_003997315.1 Mesorhizobium sp. M1A.F.Ca.IN.020.04.1.1 | reverse complement strand
ATCCAGCGCCGTCGTCGGCTCGTCCAACACCAGCAGTGCCGGGTTGAGCGCGATGGCGATGGCGATGTTGGCGCGCTGCTGCATGCCGCCGGAAAGCTCGTGCGGATAGAGATCCAGCACCCGCTCCGGATTGCCGACCCGCACCCGCTTGAGCAGTTCGGCCGAACGCCAGCGGGCTTCCTCGTGGCGGACCGGACGATGGCGCATGATCGTCTCGCCAATCTGCCGGCCGATCGTCATGGCCGGATTGAGCGCGGCGCCCGGATGCTGGTAGACGGCCGCGATGCGATCGCCACGCAGGCCGCGCAGTTCTCCGCCCGAAAGGCCGCGCAATTCCCGGCCCTCGAATTCCAGCGCCGACGCCGCCAGACGGGCATTTCCCGGCAGGTAGCTCAGTATGGCGAGGGCCACGGAGCTCTTTCCCGAGCCTGACTCACCAACCAGCCCGAGCGCTTCGCCTTGCCCGATGGAGAGCGACATACCGTCGACGGCGGATTGCCATCCTCTTTTCCCGCCATAGTCGATGGAAAGTTTTTCCACGTTCAGCACCGAAGGGGACATGCAGGACCTCGAAACCACTTTCTTTCACTGCCCTTATCAAGGGCAATCGCTTCCGCTTGTTGAGTATATAATCTCTATAAAATTACTCGAATTAATGCCGAGCGCAATCTAGCCTTTCACGCATCGAGAGATTTCAGACTGCGCCGGTCGAGGCGGCGCCGGGGTGCTCTCGCGCGGATTTGCAAGGAGGCCGGCATGGCGCGAAACCACATGATCCTCAGCGCATTCTTCTTCAACCCGCAGGGCGACCACCGCATGTCGTGGCGGCATCCGCGCGCACCGGGACGGGAAGTGCTTGGCTTCGATTATTATCGCGAGCTGGTGCAGGCGGCCGAGCGCGCCAGGATCGACACCATCTTCGTCGCTGACCACGTGTCCATCTGGGATTCGGTGAAAAGCGGTGTCGCGCACTACGCCAATGCCCGCCTCGAGCCGCTGACGCTGCTTTCGGCGCTGGCTGGCGTAACGAAACACGTCGGCCTGATCACCACCGCGTCGAGCTCCTACAGCGAGCCCTACAATGTGGCGCGTCTGTTCGCCTCGCTCGACCACATCAGCCAGGGTAGGGCGTCCTGGAACGTCGTCACCTCGGCCATGGACGAGGAGGCACGCAATTTCGGCCGCGACGGCAACATCGAGCACGCTTTCCGCTACCAGCGCGCCGCCGAGTTCCTCGATATCGTCAAGGGGCTGTGGGACAGCTGGGAAGACGAGGCGCTGCTGTTCGACAAGGACACCGGCTACTTTGCCGATCCCGACAAGGTCCATGTGCTCGACCACCGCGGCGCGCATTTCAAGGTGCGCGGGCCGCTCAACGTCTCGCGGCCGCCACAGGGTCATCCGCTGATCGTCCAGGCCGGTTCCTCAGAGGACGGCAAGAATTTCGCCACGGCGCATGCCGACGCCCACTTCGCCATCTTCTCCACCAGGGAAGACGGCATCAAATACCGGCAGGACATCAACGACCGGCTCGCCCGCCACGGCAGGCGGCCGGAGAGCTTCAAGATCCTGCCGGGCATCCTACCGATCGTCGCCGCTTCCGAGGCCGAGGCGCGCGAGCGGCAAGATTATCTCCAGACCCTGCTCCCCGATCGCGTCGGCATCGATCTCCTGTCGAGCTGGAGCGGCATCGATTTATCGGTTTATCCGCCGGACGGTCCGCTACCTCAGCTTCCGGACGAAAGCACCTTCAACGGCGGGCGCACCTCGCTCAATCGGGTCAAGCAGTGGGCTACGCAGAACCTCACTCTGCGCG
>NZ_RZSN01000354.1:0-1833 GCF_003997315.1 Mesorhizobium sp. M1A.F.Ca.IN.020.04.1.1 | reverse complement strand
CTCGGCGTGTCGCTGGCGGTGGCCAAGGCCGCCGCCGAGGCCGCCGGGCTGCCGCTCTACCGCTATGTCGGCGGCGCCAAGGCGCACATCCTGCCGGTGCCGATGATGAACATCATCAATGGCGGCGCTCATGCCGACAACCCGATCGACTTTCAGGAATTCATGATCCTGCCGGTCGGCGCGCCGACGCTGCGCGACGGCGTGCGTTGGGGCTCTGAAATCTTCCATACGCTGAGGAAGAAGCTGAAGGATGCCGGCCACAACACCAATGTCGGCGACGAGGGCGGTTTCGCCCCCAACCTGAAGAGCGCGCCGTCGGCCCTCGATTTCATCATGGAATCGATCGAGAAGGCCGGCTTCAAGCCGGGCGAGGACGTGGCGCTCGGCCTCGACTGCGCGGCGACCGAGTTCTTCAAGGACGGCAACTACGTCTATGAGGGCGAGAAGAAGACCCGCGATCCGAAGGCGCAGGCCAAATACCTCGCCAAGCTCGCTTCCGATTATCCGATCGTCACCATCGAGGACGGCCTTGCCGAGGACGATTGGGAGGGCTGGAAATACCTGACCGATCTGATCGGCAAGAAGACCCAACTGGTCGGCGACGATCTGTTCGTCACCAACACGGCGCGACTGCGCGACGGTATCCGCATGGGCGTCGCCAACTCGATCCTGGTCAAGGTCAACCAGATCGGCTCGCTCACCGAAACGCTCGACGCGGTCGAGACCGCGCACAAGGCCGGCTACACCGCCGTCATGTCGCACCGCTCGGGCGAGACCGAGGATTCGACCATTGCCGACCTCGCCGTCGCCACCAACTGCGGGCAGATCAAGACCGGCTCGCTGTCGCGCTCAGACCGCATGGCCAAGTACAACCAGCTCATCCGGATCGAGGAAGAGCTCGGCCGGCAGGCGCGCTACGCCGGCAAGTCGGTGGTCAAGGGCTGATCCGGACAAACTGTCTTGGTTGTTGAAAGAGGCGGAGAGGCGGTTTTCCCCGCCTCTTTTTGTTTCGGCAGGTCTCAGTCCAGCCAGCCGTAACCGTCCATTAAGCACAATCGGGCGAAAAAAGACTCGAACAGCCGCTTGCGCTCGCGGCCGAAAGGGGTCGGGTCATGTGGACACGTCAGCACAAGCAGAGAAACACCGGCAAGCTGATCGTTCCGTCGCTCTGCGTGCTGTTTCTCGCCTATTTCGGCTTCCATGCCTATCACGGTGAGTTCGGCATCTACTCCAAATATCGGCTGCAGGCCCAGGCGGCCGAACTCCAGACTCAGCTCGACGCGGTCAAGGCGCGCCGGATCGACTTCGAACGTCGTGTCCAGCTCATGCATGAAGGCACGCTGGAAAAGGACATGCTTGACGAGCAGGCCCGAAAGGCGCTCAATCTGTCCCATCCGGACGAAATCACCATCATGCTGCCGGCTTCGGCAAAATAACCGAATTTCGGTTAATCAAACTTATTTGCAATGATTCTAATCGCTTAGGATGCATGTCAGCCATGCATTTTTCAGCATGGCGCATTGCATTCTTGCGTGTTAGCCTCGCTCAAATCGGTGGGGAGACGGGTCGCTCTCCCTTGAATGTCCGCGAAGAGACGCCAACAGGGAGTGATGTATGGCCACCGCCGCCAGAAAAGCGCCTGCCAAGTCCAAATCCAGATCCGACGGCAAATCGTCGGCCCTTTCCACCCCCAAGCCAGCCGACTTCACCAAAGAAGAAGAGCTCTCCGCCTACCGGCACATGCTGCTCATTCGCCGCTTCGAGGAGAAGGCGGGCCAGCTTTACGGCATGGGCTTTATCGGCGGCTTCTGCCACCTCTATATCGGCCAGGAG
>NZ_RZSN01000353.1:0-1850 GCF_003997315.1 Mesorhizobium sp. M1A.F.Ca.IN.020.04.1.1 | reverse complement strand
GAGCAATGGTCCATCCAAGCGCAAATGCGACCTGGCAGCCGAGGCATTTAGGGCCGCGCTCAGACAGTGCAGTCACTCGCGCGAAAAAGGTGCGAGAAGATCTGAAGTTCTATCCAGTGAAGCTCGCGTAATCCGGTCGTCAAGCAGTTGCTAAAATTGGAACTAGATCACGCGCTCGTGAGTTTCGGCCAGAGGTGGTCGATCCCTTCAGATGTAGCCGCCTGGTGGCAACCTAAAAAGCCCGTCGCTTACGCTCAATAGCTGCGACGGGCTTTCGTTTATTTCCGGCGGGCGAACGCGCGTTAGCCGAGCTTCTGGATGCGCCCCTTATCGAGGCGGAACGCGCCACTGTTGCCGCCCTGGCGCTCGAAATCGCTCTGTAGCTCATCCCATATACCGAGATACTTGCCGCAATCGTCGCACTTGATCGGCGTCGAGGGCTCGGCGTCCTTGGGGAGCCTTAGCCGGATGGTGCCGCAATAGGGGCACTCCAGATGATGGTCCAGATACTCGCCGGGTTGGAGGCCCAGTGACCCATGCCCGTTCCCAGCGCCCATAGCTCCCCTCCACAATGCGGCCGGCGCAAGGGGCCGCCCGGATGCCACAAGGCCAACATACGCGCTTTTGGAAAAGTTACAAACGATGTGGGGGCTATTGCGTCCTCGATGATAAGCCTTCCTGCTTCCCCGGAGCCGCCGCTTACGCTCAGCAGCTGCAGCGAATTTTTCACGGGAACAAAACTCGGCCCAATCGCGTTTGGCGCGACTAGGGGACTTCTCGTATGGCCGAAATCAAGCAAGAGCTTGGCAAGCGAGCACAGGCTCACAAGGAATCTAGGGTGCAATTCCTAATCCGAGAAACCGGCATCACCGAAGCGCAAGCGCGCGAGCTCGTCGAGATAATTGGCAATAATCCGAGCTCGCTGCTTCGCGAGGCGCGGCTCCTCAAGCAGGGCTAGCGCGAACTAACTCTAGGCCAGTTGATGTCAACAGCCAGTTACAATCCACAGGTCACTTGAACGCGTACCTCTTAACACCCCCTATTGGGTGGAAAAAATGGACGGGACAGCCATCGCACAAACAGAAGATTGGTCAGTCGGCGCGTCACGATGCGGCTTAGACATGGGGCCCGGCCTGCGGGGTTTGGGTGACCTGGGGTAGACAGGCCGGGCCATGCCCCCGTTTGGGCAGAGGGGCAAGCGTGGATTATGCATAACTTTCGGCGATTGGCATCAGAATTTTAGGCGTAGCTAATAAAAAGCGGTCGCAGTTCGTGCCCTTTTATGAAATAATCTGCACGCCGCGCAGAAGGGCGGCGCTCATGTCATTGTCGCGTTGCAGTGGCGTCTACGGGCCCGCTGACCTGGACATGCTCCAGCGGGTGTTTAGCCGGTTGTGCGACGAGCGGCGTCTAGCCAAGAAGGATCGCGAACAGCGGGAATATCTGGCTAAAGACGTGTTCCAAGCTTTCGTTGACGGCACAACCGATGAGACGGACCTATGGCGCTCGCTCTCTAAGCGGAGCAGAGCCTAGCGATATCCACCACCGCCGTTAAGCTTATTAGCTGGGGCGGGCTTTTCATTAGCTACCACTAAAAACGTGGATGCCTACCGCTGGAAGGGGGCGCATAATCCCTCTCTGCCCCGCGGCCATCGGGGTAAGAGCCCGGCCTGTGCGCCCTAGGTCCCCTCGATACCTCGGCAGGCCGGGCATCTCTGAGGCGGCCCGTTTGCCGGGCTTATTCGCTTAAGTCCTAGAAAATGTTAATGTCAGTCCTGAAAAGGCGGCGCATAATGCGCGTCTGCCCCGGCTCGGAACGGGGTAAGAGGCCCGGCCTGATCCCCACATCC
>NZ_RZSN01000352.1:0-1906 GCF_003997315.1 Mesorhizobium sp. M1A.F.Ca.IN.020.04.1.1 | reverse complement strand
GTCAGGCATCGCGCTGTCCGGCTGCGATGCCTTCGACAGCGGTCTGGGCGTCGGCAGCGGGCTGCGCAGCTTCCTCGAAAACGCCAACGGGCTGACATACCGCGCGCAGCGCCTGCTTGCCGGCCGGGACGCGCTGGCACCGGAATTCAGCGAGGCCGACATCCGCCAGCCGCAGCGGCCGAACGGCGTCACCGCGCCTGACGACGACACCTATAAGGGTCTTCTCGCCAACAATTTCGCCGATTGGCGCCTGGAGGTGACCGGCCTCGTCGAAAAACCGCTGTCGCTCACCCGCGAGCAGTTGCAGAACATGCCGAGCCGCACCCAGATCACCCGCCACGACTGCGTTGAAGGCTGGAGCTGCATCGCCAAATGGACCGGCACACCTTTGTCGCTGGTGCTCGATCAGGCCATCGTCAAGCCGCAGGCGCGCTACGTCATGTTCCATTGCCTCGACACGATCGAGCAAAGCCTGTCTGGCGACATCAAATATTACGGCAGCATCGACCTGATCGATGCCCGCCATCCGCAAACGATCCTGGCCTACGGCTTGAACGGCAAGCCGCTGCCGGTCGAGAACGGCGCGCCGCTGCGGGTGCGGGTCGAGCGCCAGCTCGGCTACAAGATGCCGAAATATCTCTACAAGATCGAGCTGGTCGACGGCTTCGCCAATGTCGGCGGCGGTCGCGGCGGCTATTGGGAAGACAATGGCTACGACTGGTATGCCGGTATTTGATGGCGCTTCGCCTGCAGGCCGAGCACGATCTTGCGTCAGCCGAGTTCAACGCGATTGAGAAAAGCCTCACGGCGACAATCGGCCATTCCAACATCATCCTTTGCAAGACGATGGCCTCGGGCGACTAGGCCGCCTTGCTGGGCCGCCGTTCAGACCGGATCGGGTGTTGTCATCGGCGTCGGCTGCCGAGAGATATGTCGCTGGGAGGTGACAAGGTGTCGCCGACGGGCTATGGATGGCGCGTCGAGGGCTCAGGTGACTGAGTCCTACCTGTTTGCGGGAGAGAACAGCGCAAGCTGTCGCCGAAGGGGAAATCGCCCGAAATCTCTCAGGCAAAAGAACCGTGGACGGGAAAGACAACTCTGGAAAGTCGGGAATCTTCCCGCGCCGAAGGTGTAAGCGCTGCCGACAGAGTTACGGGGCGCGAGTCTCTCAGGCTTCAGACAGAGGGGCACGGACTAGACCGCTAATGGCGGTCGATTGCGTGCGACTCTGGAGAAGACATGACCGGCGAAGACACCAAACATCTACCCCTCGAGGATTTGCATAGCGCCGCGGGCGCGCGTTTCGGCGCTTTTGCCGGCTGGTCGATGCCGCTGACCTATCCGGCCGGCGTGATGAAGGAGCACCTCCACACGCGCGAGCATGCCGGCCTATTCGACATCTCGCATATGAAGCTGTTCGAGGTCGGCGGCCCGGGCGCCGCCGCCCTACTCAACCGCGCCTGCCCGCTCGACGCCGGCGCGATGGAAATTGCCCAATCCAAATACACTTTCTTCCTCAACGAGGCCGCCGGCGTCATTGACGACTTGATCGTCACGCGTCTTGACGATGGCCGATTCATGGTGGTGGCCAACGCCGGCAATGCGGCCGAGGATGAAAGGCATCTGCGTGCGTTGGCCGCGGATTTCGATGCCAAGGTCGAGCCGCTCGACCGCGTCTTCCTGGCGATCCAGGGCCCGGATGCCTGGGCGGCCCTTTCGCGAGCCGGTATCGAAACGGGCTCGCTGCTGTTCATGCATAGTGTCGAGCCCCGGCAAAACTGGTTCATGAGCCGCTCCGGCTACACCGGCGAGGATGGATTCGAGATCGGGCTGCCGGAAGCGGATGCCCGCGATCTCGTCGGCAAGCTGCTGCAGGATGAGCGCGTGCAATGGATCGGCCTTGCCG
>NZ_RZSN01000351.1:0-1970 GCF_003997315.1 Mesorhizobium sp. M1A.F.Ca.IN.020.04.1.1 | reverse complement strand
CCGCGCCGAACGGCGCTATCTCAACCGCAATCCGAAGGCGAAACTCTATGCCGGGCTCGGCGACTTCTCGATATTCCGGCTCGAGCCTGAACGCGCCAGTCTCAATGGCGGCTTCGGCAAAGCCTATCTTCTGGATCGCGCCGACCTGATCGCCGGCGGCCCGATCGTCGAGGAGCTGGCGGCCAGCGAACAGTCGGCGCTGGACCACATGAATGCCGACCATCGCGATGCGCTTTGCATTTATGCGCGCCATTTCGGCCGGGCCGAAGGCGATGGCTGGATCGCTACGGGTTTCGATGCGGACGGCATGGATCTGGCTTCTCCGGATGCCACCTGCAGGGTCTTCTTCCCTCGGCCTCTCGGCACTGCCGGCGAGTTGCGGTCCGTGCTGGTCGAGATGGCAAAGGCCGGGCGCGCCGCAGGCCGGGCACAGTAGCGAAAGTTAATCGTCCCGGATCGAAAGCAACTCTTGAGATTTAGGTAAAATGATCTACCTTTTGTTGCAGCGCCGATTCAGCGGCGCTCCCTGACCTGAATATCGTGGAAATCAGCCGCCATTGCCCCCATGGCAGCTGGATGAGCCAGAAAACATGGGGGATCCATGATCTCAAGCAAGCTAGTCGCCAACGCCGAATCGGCTGCCGCGTTTCTGACGCTCATGGGCAATGAAAAGCGGCTGCTGATCGTCAGCTATCTGATCGAGGGCGAAATGTCCGTCGGCGCCATCGCCGAGAAAGTCCAGTTGAGCCAGTCCGCTCTGTCGCAGCATTTGGCCAAGCTGAGAGCGCTTGATATCGTCGAGACGCGTCGCGATCGCCAGATGATCTATTATTCCTGCAACTCCGACGCGGTGCGCGAGCTGCTTCGCACGCTGGAAGGCATTTTCGGCGACGGCGACCTGTCTCAGATGGCCTACAGGATGCGCCGCGCCGGGACTTGACCCGGGCTCTGCAAAGCCCCTTACCTTGCTGATGATCGTTCGCCGGCGAGATTTCTATGAACCTCATCCCTGTCGACGACCCGCGGGATCCGCGTGTCGCCGCCTATCTCGATATCCGCGAGCGCGATCTCGTCGGCCGACATGGGCGCTTCGTCGCCGAAGGCAAGGTGGTGCTGGATCTTCTGCTGTCGGCCGGACGCTTCGCGGCGGAATCGGCCCTCATTCTGGAGAACAGGCGGGCGGGCCTCGAAGGTGTCTTGCGCAAGGCGCCAGCCGACCTCCCGATCTATGTCGTAAACGGCGACGTCATGGACCGGATCGCCGGCTTTCACATGCATCGCGGCGTATTGGCGATTGGCGTTCGGGGCTCTCCTCAACCGGCCGAGGTGCTGCTCGAAACCTTGCCGGCAAGCGCGTTGGTCGTGGTTCTGGTCGGCATATCCAATCATGACAATATGGGCTCGATCTTCCGCAACGCCGCAGCCTTTGGCGCGGACGCCGTGCTTCTCGATCCCACCTGCTGTGATCCGCTTTACCGCAAGGCGATCCGCGTTTCGGTCGGCGCGGCGCTGAAGGTGCCCTTCGGCTCCTTCGACAATGCGATGAGCTTGGCCGCAACGCTTGACCGGATGGGTTTCGCCCAGTTCGCGCTCTCGCCGCGCGGCGAAACGGACATCCGCGCTGCGGAAAGAACGTCTCGGCTGGCCCTCTTTCTCGGCACGGAAGGCGAAGGCCTGCCCGAGACCCTGCTCAGTCGCCTGCGGACCGTACGGATCGGCATGGCGGAGGGATTCGACAGCCTGAACGTTGCAGCCGCATCGGCCATTGCCCTGCATCACTTCTCGAAACGATAGCGGCGCAGCGACCAAGACGCTCCGCTCGCCACGGCATTCGGATCAGTTGCTTGCGTTGGCCTTCTGCAAGGCCCTGACACGGTCCGCGAGGCTGATGCCGCGCTCGCCAATATCTTGCCGCTCGTCGCGAGGGGTCGCCAAGGCCTTGGCGATCGGCGAATCCGGCCCTTCCAGCC
>NZ_RZSN01000034.1:0-40006 GCF_003997315.1 Mesorhizobium sp. M1A.F.Ca.IN.020.04.1.1 | reverse complement strand
GGCTATCTCGCCGATGTCCTCACCAGGATCGTCAATGGCCACCCGAACAGCCAGATCGACGACCTGCTGCCCTGGGCCTACATCCCGGCTCCCGAACTCAGGGCCGTGGCCTGAGAACAGCGCTTACGGTCGTGCTCAACGATCCGGTCCTGTATCGACACTACGGTTTCATAACGAGCTACAAGGCTCGTGAGGACTTCCTGATGATCGGAGGTCATACGCTGCCCGTTCTGGGCAAGGAGCGGGCATCAAGCTTAAGCGTTCATAAAGAACGGCCTCATCGAACTCGCCGTCCGAGAACAGTGCCATTACGCTCACGCTCAGGCGCTCCGCCTGCATGCGGCTAACGGAGATACCTGCCTCGGCGCAGACACGATCAAAGACCTGCTTCAACAAAGCCAGGTCGCTGGGATAGGCAATGCCACTCATTGAGCTGGTGTTACTGACCATAGCTGTTCCTCCCATTAGGGCGGAAGCGTGGCCGTCGCTCAACGGCGATGCCCATGATGTAAATCGCCGATGGAAGCAGGCTACTCCGATTCATGCGGAGAGTCTGGGAAAGGGCTGCTAGAGTTCTGCTCACCGAAGTCGCGCCTCCGAGACAGAACCCAAGCAGCGATCCTTGGGTCAATTCCTAAAGATATCAAGAGTTGGAAACGTACCAAACAGAGGATGGGATGTTTGGTATTCAGTGAGGCGCTTTCTATGGACACGCTCAAGTGGCTTCTCAGCTGCTGAACTGCGGCATGCACTAAATCGCCACCTGTGTCCCGATCTCGACGACGCGTCCGGTCGGGATCTGGAAATATTCCGTTGCGTCGGCCGCCGTGCGCGCCAGCCCGATGAACAGCTTGTCCTGCCAGACCGGCATGCCGGAATTGGGCGAGGCCTTGAGCGAGCGCCGCGACAGGAAGAAAGAGGTCGTCATGATGTCGAACTTCCAGCCCTGCTTGCGGCAAATCGCCAGCGCGCGCGGGATATTGGGCTGCTCCATATAGCCGAAGGTCAGCGTCACCCGCATGAACAGCTCGTTGATCGTTTCCATCTTGACCCGGTCACTGTCGGGCACGACGGGTTGTTGCGCCGTCACCACCGAGAGGATGACATTCTGTTCGTGCAGCACCTTGTAGTGCTTCAGGCTGTGCATCAACGCGGTCGGCGCGCTGGCGGGATCGCTGGTCAGGAACACGGCCGTACCGGACATCAGCTGCGGTTTCCTCTTCAACAGATTGCCTGCAAGGGAATCGAGCGGAATCTCGTTCCTGCGCGTCTTGTCGAATAGATACCTGGTGCCTCTTATCCAAGTCCACATGGTCATCACGATCACTGCGGCAATGGCAAGCGAGGCCCAGCCGCCTTCGAATACCTTGACGATGTTGGCTGCAAAGAAGCCGGTATCGATGAAGACGAACACCGCCATTAAGGCTATCGCGACGCCGAGCGGCCATTTCCAGATGCGCGTCATGACGACATAAAGCAGTATGCTCGTCACCAGCATGTTGCCTGTCACCGAAATGCCGTAGGCCGAGGCAAGCTTGCTGGATTCGCCAAAGCCGACCACCAGCAGCATCACCACGAGCGCCAGTAGCATGTTGACGCGCGGCATATAGATCTGGCCGGATTGTCTTTCCGACGTATGCAGGATTTCCAGGCGCGGCAGCATGTTGAGCTGCACTGCTTGCCTGGTCAGCGAGAAAGCGCCGGAGATCACCGCCTGGCTGGCGATCACGGTCGCCGCCGTCGCCAGCACCACCATCGGGATAAGCATCCGGCCTTCGTTCATCTCGAAGAAGGGATGACCGACGACACCGCCATTCGCCAGCACGAAGGCGCCTTGCCCGACATAGTTGAGCAACAGGCAAGGAAACACGATGGCCAGCCAGGCAAGCACGATCGGCTTGCGCCCGAAATGGCCGAGGTCGGCATAGAGCGCCTCAGCGCCGGTGACGGCGAGAAAAACCGCACCAACCGTGACGAAGGCGACTTCGGGCGAGTTGATCAGGAATGACACGATATAATGCGGGCTGATTGCCAGCAGGATTTCCGGGTCGTCCATGATGTGGTTGAGGCCGGAAAGGCCGATGGCCAGGAACCACAGCGCGGTAACGGGCCCGAACACCAATCCTACGCCGCCGGTGCCAAACCGCTGTACCGCAAACACGACCGCCAGAATGGCCAGTGTCAGCGGCACCACATAGGGCTGGAATGTCGGCGTGACGACATTCATACCTTCGACCGCCGACAGCACCGAGATCGCCGGCGTAATGACTGCGTCGCCGAAAAAAAGCGCCGCGCCGACAATGCCGATGCCGAGGATCACCGCCGAGCGCGTCGGGAAACTGTTGCGCGCCAGCGCCATCAGCGACAGCACCCCGCCCTCGCCGCGATTGTCGGCACGGAGCACGAACATGATGTATTTGATGGTGACGGTGATCGTCAGCGACCAGATGATCAGCGAGAGTACGCCGAGGATGTCGCCACGGTTGGCGACGTTGCCACCGGCCGATGCGTGCAACGCCTCTCGGAATGCATAGATCGGGCTGGTGCCGATATCGCCGTAAACCACGCCCAACGCGCCCAGCATCAGCACCTTGGTGCTGTGCTGCTCGACCTCAGAATGGCTCGATTGTTCGACAGGTTCTGCCTCGTTACCAGCATTGGTAAGGGCCATGGACGACACTCCGATAAGCGGGCGGTGCTCTACGCTTGCTGCACTGCAATATCAAGTGCCGTCACGTAATGTCTGCGTCTCGGTATTGCCTATCGCTCGTCGGCTTCGCAGACTCGTCAGCCCCGAAGCGGCTTGGGAATTTTTGCGAGACTATGCTGAAGCTCCGGGAGCAACGATGCCCCGAGCCAGTATCGGATTAGGTCGATGCTCGGGCGCGCGAGCTCAGATGCCGAGAGCTTAAATTAACGCTGTAGCCGTGTAACAGACTGTCTAACAAATGCCGCGAAAAGCTCAATATTTTCAAGGACGTAAGCGTCAAGTCGAAAGACGCTCTCGCCGCCATCTTCAAGTGGTAAGGGCGATCAGATCTCGGGGAAATTGGAGGCAGCAGCGGACCTGCGACTTGCTCAACGCTCCGCTTCTGAGATGAGGTTGGGATCCGATGGCATTGAGCGAATAGAGCGATATCCGGGAACCGAACCAATCCACAGAAATATTTTGTTGGTATTTTTGTTGGCTATCCCTGCTCTTGTGTGGGTGTCAACTATTTGGAAACAAAGCCAGATTTCATTCGCTTCGAATCCGCCTCTGGGCACCATCACCTTCTTCTCCCCACATTCGCTTTGGCCGAAGCTTCTACGCTGCGAGCAAGCAGCTGGTGTTGGCGATCTTTTTGCTAGCGATGGCGCAATTTGGCGGGATTAGGAGCGCTGCGCTGGAGCTGTTACGGCTGCACGCTTGCCAGCCGGTTTAGCCGTGCCCAGGTTCTTCGAGCTTTTCCAGTCTCGCGGACAGCCGGTCAAGGTCAGTTGTGCCCTGGCCGAAAAGGCTCATGGCCCTCATGGCGACCAACTGGCGGTCTTCCTCGCTCTCAAGTCCATGCCTTGAACAATAGCGATGGACAGCTTTTGAGAGGATTTCAAGTTGGGTGGAATCCAAAACACCATGCAGGGACATGCGTGCCTCCTAGCCAGGGGCGAAAGCACGATACCGCTTTCAAGCGTCCGCTTGCCTCACTACTCGGTACGAACGACAAAGGGGTGATACGCCTCTCCGGCAAGTCGCGCGCTAACAAATGAGGCCGTGATGAAAATCGCGCCTGAGCGGTTACGTCTTCTTGAGAAGGCGCGCCTGCCGAAGAAGCGAAGCTGCGTCGATGCTGATCAAGTCGATGAGCTCGCGTGCTTGGCTGCGGGGATGCCGGTCCCGCGGGGCTGAAATCGCACCCGAAATTCCTTTTCGGCCTGCGACATTCCACCTGAACGTCGGGTACGCGAGCCTTGGCGGCGGCCCGTCTCGCTTGTCATGTGACAGCCATCAAAGACCCAAGAATATCAATCGGCACTTCGCGAACGTTTTCTCCGCTCCAGGCTTTTCACCTTTCGGCGAGCGATTCTGAGTTCGCCAAGCGTCGGCCGCCACCACCCTCTCGATCGTTCCGCTGATCCGGCAGGACGCCGCGCCGGCCATGTCTTGATCAGTTCAGCCAAGGTCGGCGGCCGCCACCTCGCCCAAACGGCGCCGAAGCCGGTCTCCATCGACTGTGGGTAGAACGGCGCCAGCTCAGAGGGGTCGGCGAGCTCGCCTGAAATCCCGGTGAAGACAACAACGTCATATTGCACCGTCGCCACGGCGCGACCGAGCGGAGGCAGGTCTTCGGCTGGAACCGGATAGCGCCGGCGCCTGCGTTCGGCATGGCGCAGCCTGGCGGCCTTGTGCTCATCGGAGTGTTTACCAGCCTCCCGCCGGCGTTTCCTCTCCTCCGGCTCGGCGCGCTGGGCGGCTCTTTCGATGCTTGGCCAACGGCGCCGCAGCTCCTCATAAGCGCGAAAAGGCACCCGCCAGACCCGCAGTTCGTCGTCCCAACTCGCCCATGGAACCGCTCGCAGTTCCTCCAGCACGGTCTTCGAATAAGGCGTGCGAATGCGCAGGTCGTCCGCGACTTCCGGATAGTGGCTCGACAGTGGATCGAAGGCGAAGGCATCCCGCCCCTTACTGTCGGCATGGGCTGCGCGAGCCGCTGTCTCCTATGCCAGCCAGCGCTCGATCCGCCGCGCCGCCGTTTTTCCGGGCACGAACCAGCTCCTGAGCTCGTCGCTCCACCTCGCGCGCGGAAACGCAAGCTGGAACCGCTCAACTGCCGCTCGATCGTACGGGAAGCGCGCTTCGGCACCACGAGGCTTCTGCGGTTCAAAATGGGCTTCGGATTTTTCCATCGGATTGCGCTTGCTAGCTCTGCTCGCAAGGAACGCCGCGCAAGTTCCTTGGGTTCAAGCCACACAGCCGAGACAAGCCGAACTGCTCGAGGAACCGCGAGCGGAAACCTTCCCGGCATTCGACGGTTAATCCGGATCAGGAGAGGTCAGCCCATGGCGAGACGACGTGATGCAGATGAAACAGCGGCGAGCCGGCCCAGAAGGCCACGTTCGCGCCCGCTGAAAGGCGAAGAAACGGAAGTGAACCATATCGTGGAAACGCAAAACATCTCGCCGGCCCAGGCGCGGGAGCTGGTGCGGCGTCACGGAAACGATTGGCGCAAGATCGATGAGGCCGCCAAATCCTACAAGAAAGACAGCTAGTATTCCAAACCAAGTATCGGGGTGACTGCCCGGAGAGATCATCGGCCAAGATAACCGGATGACCAGGATCGCTACTTTCAACGTAAATGGCGTCAATGGGCGATTGCCGGTCCTCCTGAAATGGCTTGGCGAAACCGGCTATGACATCGTCTGCCTGCAGGAGCTCAAGACATCCGATGAGAAGTTCCCTGCCGAGGCGATCCGGCAGGCTGGTTACTGCGCCGTCTGGCATGGGCAGAAATCTTACAACGGCGTAGCGATTCTGGCCCGTGGGAAACAGCCGCAGGAGCGCAGGCGCGGACTGCCAGGCGACCCGGACGATACGCACAGCCGCTACATCGAGGCCGAGGTGGATGGGCTGGTGATCGGCTGCATCTATCTGCCGAACGGCAATCCCGCGCCTGGACCTAAATTCGATTACAAGCTCGCGTGGTTCCAGCGTTTGATCAGCTATTCCCAGACCTTGCTTAAAGAGGAAACGGTCCTGTGCGGCGATTACAACGTGGTGCCAACCCTGATTGATGCGGTGGTGCCGGCGCGCTGGTTGGGCGATGCAGTGTTTTTCCCGCAGAGTCGTGACGCTTACGCCGATTTGCTGAAGATGGGCTGGACGGATGCGGTTCGGCAGATCCATCCCGAGAAGGGGGTCTACACCTACTGGAACTTCTCCTACCGGGGCGGTTATGACCGGAGCTCCGGCCTGCGAATGGACCATCTCCTGATCAGTCCGGCACTTTCAAACCGGCTGCGAGGGGCGGGCGTCGATGCTGCGGTAAGAGCTTTGGAAAGGCCAAGCGATCATGCCCCGGCGTGGATCGAGCTGACCTGGCCTGGAAAGCTCGACTGAGGTTCCGATGGCCTGCCAGGAGCGGCATCAGCCCGAGCGTATCACGCCGGGCTCATCGGTCTGTTCGTGGGCTTGTCCGACAGCTTGGGGCGCGGCCACAAGGTCCTGGAATCCGATCGTGGCGACCAGATACCCCGCTTCGTCGTAGATTCTCGTAACCCACGATGTCGGGTCGACGCCTTCGACAATCCCATCGAGCATCGCCTCCTTAGCCGCGCGTTTCGCCTCGGCCTTGGCGGCATCCAAATTTTCCATGTCGACCTGGATGGCCGGCTGCGCCGTACTTTCGATGAACTCAAAACGGAACTTCGGCATTGGTTTCTCCATTCGGCGCCGCCGGGAGCGGATCGGGCGGGCTCTCAATCTTGCCGTTGCTGGAAGTTTCGTCTCCGAGCACTGTTTCCGCGATGTATTGCTTGAGATCGCCGACTTCGTCGCCGATATCCTCAGCCAGTATTCCCAGGCCTTCGGCATCGGCGATGCATTGTTCGGCGAGCTTCTCGGCGGCGATTTCGGCCGGGATTGCAGCTGCGGCTTCCGCCTTGTGCTCGTCGATCCATTCCCCGACGAAATGTGCGGTCTTGTTCACGATGATATCCGGTTCCTGAGCGGAAACCGTGTCAGCGTCAGTTGGCTTCGTGTCCATGTCTAAACCCGCCCTCTAGGATCCTTCTTCAACGCCGATTGCCTGCGAAGGATGCAGGCGTTGGTCGAAAGTTGTTATAGCTTCAGGCTTGCACTTCAGACTCCCGGCTCAAGGCTGGAACCTGCGTCAGGATCAACAGTTCTTGAGCATGGCAAATCACCCGATAACGAGTTTCCTCACCTCAATCGGCACTTTTGCGTCCCGTCCCGCCGCATTCCTGGTGCTGCTGGCCTACGCAGCACTGTGTGTCGTTTTCGATGGGCAAAGTCTGAATTGGTATGGGGCGGCCACCCTGGCGCCTCCAGCGGGCGCGTGAAAAGGTGAGATTTGGTCGGAACCGGCGGAGGCTGCTCAGCAGCCTCAAGTATTTGGCCGTCGCGCTTGTCGCCAGTCTGGTCACGCTGCTCGCGATCAACTTGATCCCCGAGACCCGTGTCATCCGCACCATCGTGCCGCACCGTTTCGATGCGGCAGATCCGCAATTCGCAAGGAGCATGAGCAGCTATTCGCAGGGGCAGATGTTCGAGGCGAACGCCGTGCAGACCCTCGTCAACGGCGACGAGATTTTTCCCGCCATGCTGCAAGCGATCCGTTCGGCCCGAAAGACCATCAACATGGAAACCTACATCTATTGGTCGGGCTCGGTCGGCTACGAGTTCGCCACGTCTTTGGCTGCGAAAGCCCGAGAGGGTGTCGAAGTGCGCGTGCTCGTCGATTGGCTTGGCAGTCTTCCCTTCGATGAGAAGCTGATCCAAATCATGACGAGTGCTGGCGTTCGGTTCGAGCGCTATCGGCCGATCCACTGGTACACGCTCGACCGCGTCAACAACCGAACGCATCGCAAGCTGCTCATTGTGGACGGGCGGGTCGCCTTCACAGGCGGGGTCGGCATCGCGGACAACTGGCTGGGAGATGCGCGCAACCCCAATGAGTGGCGCGACACGCACTACCAGATCGAAGGGCCTGCTGTGCCCGGGTTCCAGGCGGCCTTCGCCGAGAACTGGCTGGAAACAGTGGGCGAGACGTTGCAGGGCGAGAACTTCTACCTGCCGCCCGAAGCCGCGGGTGCGCTCCGTGCCCAGCTGATACTTTCTTCGCAGCCGAACGGCTCCGAAAACATGGAGCTGATGATGCTGGCCGCCATAGCCGCGGCCAAAGACCACCTGCGCATCGGCATGGCCTATTTCCTCCCGGACGACATCGCCCTGCAGCAGATATTGGACGCCAGAAAAAGAGGCGTCGCCGTCGATGTGATCGTTCCCAATTCCCTGACGGATGTTCCGATCGTCCGCAAAGCTTCGCGCTATTTCTGGGGCAAATTGCTCGAGGCCGGGGTGCGGATCTACGAGTTTCAGCCCACGATGTATCACCCCAAACTGCTGATCGTGGACGACGTCTGGGCGAGCTTCGGTTCCACCAACCTGGACCAGCGGTCTTTGCGTTTGAACGATGAGGCCACGCTCAACGTCTATGGCAAGGAATTCGCACGAACGCAGATCGACTTGTTCAACGAAGATCTGAAGCGCTCGAGGCAGATCAGCCTTGCCGAATGGAGATCGCGTCCCATGCGCGAAAAGTTCACCGATTGGCTGGCCAGCACGCTCCACGCGCAGCTCTAGTCAGCCCATGGAGCCGAACGCAAACACCAGCCGCTGCTTGTCTCTTCGGCCGCCGTCACCCAGATCGGCGGAGTTGCCAACCCACCCCAGGTGAGCCAGGCTCGGCCGCCACGAGGCGGCTCTTGACGCCGAAAATCGCGCTTCCAATATTTCACCTCAGCGCCGCCGGCACATGCCCAACACCTTGCTGAGCATCTGTTTGGCCTGCCGGCGATTGGCGCATCAAGCGGAGGAAGGTCATGGGCCCAAATGTCTTCGGGGAGCCCGTTGGGCGTGCTTTGATTTCTCGGCAAAGCGACAACTATGGTCACGACCACGGCGCGGCAGAACCAGGCGCGATGAGCACTGATGTGTTCGCTGAACCTGTCCTTGTTGATGACGTGCCATTTGGCGTGAGGAAAATCCGTTGCGCGATGGACGCCATCGAATTCCTGGAGGAGTGGCCGTTCGAGAAGCGGTGCCGCCTGCACGGTTTGGCCAGCGACGCTTGCTGCGCGGCATATGATGGCCGCGGGCCGGTCGCCGCGGCCAGGAAAGTGTTCGTCAGCTGGGCGATCCAGACCGGGATTTGCGCGAGCGCGCCTTGCCTCGAGCTCGACGCCGCCGAGACAGCGGATCAAGTCACAGGCAGTGGCACGTCCTGATGAGGAAGAACACGCCGACCCCATAGGGAACCAACAAAAGCAGCAGGGCCAGCCAGTAACCGGGCTGTGCGATCGGCGCGAAATCTGAACGAAGCTGCTCCATTGCCCGTCCAACGCAGGGCGGCACAGCTGGTTCCTCTACTGCACATGTCGCAAGACCAAGCAGCCGCGTACCTCCTGCTGTTGACGGCTGCAGCAATCGAGGAACGCTGGCCGCCTCCCAGGAGCGGTGATGGCACCGCCAGGTCCTTGGGCTGTTGGGCCGGACTTCGATATGGATGCACCTGCCACACGCAATTCTTGCAGTCCCTTTCTGGGCAGCAGGAACAAAGGGGCTCGTTGTCCGTTCGGTTTCGCGCAGCAAGAGCAGGATCAGCTTGCAGAACGGCGAGACCGGAGTTTCTGCCGCCAGATTTCTGTTTTCCCTTGTTGTCCGCGTTGAACAAGGTGTTCCGAAGCGCCATGCATTTCCGCCAGTGTCCGTCGGCCGCTCTTGGCCTCCTGCTCTTGGCCATCGCGGTGCTGCCACACAATCCCGCTTGGGCGCAAGCGCCCTGCCCGACCGATCACGACAAACTGCTGTCGGCCTTGAAGGCCATCGTCAAGGCGAGTGGCGGGCCGGCAAATGGCGGCTTCGAGAGCAATGAATGGGCCGCGATCGTTGCCCGTGACGGTACGGTCTGCGCCGTCGCCTTCAGCGGCCCTGCCGTGGACGCGCAATGGCCCGGCAGCCGGCTGGTCGCGGCCGAGAAGGCCAACACGGCCAACGGGCTCAGCCTGGCGAATATGGCCCTGTCGACCGCCAATCTTTATGCCGGGGTGCAACCAGGCGGGCCGCTGTTCGGCCTGCAGGCCACCAACCCCGTCAATCAGGCGGCGGCTTACGCCGGCGACGCCAAGACATTCGGCAGCCCCAATGATCCGCTGATCGGCAAACCGATCGGAGGCGTGGTGGTGTTCGGCGGAGGCCTGGCCCTGTACGACGGCAAGGCGATCGTCGGCGGCCTCGGGGTCAGCGGCGATTCCTCCTGCGCCGACCACAACGTCGCCTGGCGCGTCCGCGCAGCGCTCGGCCTCGACAAGGTTCCGGCAGGCGTCAATCCCAACCGCAAGGACGCCATCATCTATGACCTCGACCCAGGCGGCAAAAGCGCATCCGGCTGGGGTCATCCGCTTTGCGCCGGGCGCGAGGCCGACATCGCCGCCGAACTGGGCGCCAGCGTCGGAGGCTCGGTCCCGAAATGAAGGCAGCGCGACAGCTGACGGCGAGGTGTGCGCAGTCCGGACGCGCTCGCCTCACCCGGGCTGCGCGGCAATATGCGGGCTTAAGCATTGTTGGGGCGATGATGCTGGCCTGTCTCCCAGATCTGATGGCCGCCTCGGAGTCGCCCTCGACGCCTGCGATCTCGCCGCCGGCCTCCGCCGCCCCGCCCGACGACGGCCAATGGACGATGCCAGCCAAGAACTACGCCTCGACCCGCTATAGCGAGCTCGCGGAAATCAATGCAGGCAACGTCAAGAACCTGCAGGTCGCCTTCACCTTCTCGACCGGCGTGAACAAGGGCCAGGAAGCGGCACCGCTGGTGGTCGGCAGCACGATGTATATCGTGACGCCCTTTCCCAACATCGTCTACGCGCTCGACCTCTCCAAACCTGGCGCACCGATCAAGTGGAAATACGAACCCAATCCCGAGCCCGCCGCACAAGGGGTGGCGTGCTGCGACGTCGTCAATCGCGGCGCCGCCTTCACCGACGGGCGCATCTTCTTCAACACGCTGGACGGCCACACGATCGCGCTCGATGCGAACTCCGGCCAGCCGATCTGGAACACCCATATCGGCAACATCAATGTCGGCGAGACCCTCACCATGGCGCCGCTGGTGGTGAAGGGCAAAGTGCTCGTCGGCAATTCGGGCGGCGAGATGGGCGTACGCGGCTGGGTCAAGGCGCTCGACGCCGGCGATGGCCATGTCGTCTGGACGGCTTACAGCACGGGTCCCGACAAGGAGGTGCTGATCGGCCCGGATTTCAAGCCGCATTACGACATGGACAAGGGCAGGGACCTCGGTGTGACGACCTGGCCGCCGGAGGCCTGGAAGATCGGCGGCGGCAATATGTGGGGCTGGATCTCCTATGATCCCGATCTCAATCTGATCTTCCACGGCACCGGCAATCCAGGCCCCTGGAACCCTGACCTGCGCCCCGGCGACAACAAATGGACATCGGGCATTTTTGCCCGCGATCCCGATACCGGAGCGGCCAAATGGTTCTATCAGTGGACGCCGCACGATCTGCACGACTATGACGGCATCAATGAGCAGATCCTGCTCGACATGAACTGGCAGGGCAAGCCGCGCAAGGTGCTGGTCCGGCCGGAGCGCAACGGCTATCTCTACGTCCTTGATCGCACCACCGGCGAGGTCCTGTCCGCAAAACCCTATGGCTCCGTCAACTCCAGCAAGGGTGTGGATCTCAAGACGGGCAGGCTGATGGCAAACCCGGACAAGAAAACCGGGACCGGCAAGGTCGTCCGCGACATCTGCCCGACCGCCTCGGGGCTCAAGGACTGGCAGCCTTCCGCCTTCTCGCCGAAAACGGGCCTGCTCTACATCCCGCACAACAATCTGTGCATGGACGAACAAGGCGTCGAGGTGAACTACATCGCCGGCACGCCCTATGTCGGAATGAACGTGCGCATGATCCCGGGGCCCGGCGGCAATCGCGGCGCCTTCACCGCCTGGGATATCGCCGCGGAGAGACCCGCCTGGAGTCTCAAGGAAAACTTCCCGGTATGGAGCGGCGCGGTCGTAACCGCCGGCGATATCGTCTTCTACGGAACCATGGAAGGCTGGTTCAAGGCCGTCAGCGCGAAGACCGGCGAACTGCTTTGGCAGTTCAAGACCTCCTCCGGCATCATCGGCCAGCCGGTGACTTATCGCGGCCCCGACGGACACCAATATGTCGCGATCCTGTCCGGCGTCGGCGGCTGGGCCGGCGCCATCGTCTCGGGCGATCTCGACCCGCGCGATGCCACTGCTGCGCTCGGTTTCGTCAACGCGATGAAGGACTTGAAAAACACGACAACGGCGGGAGGCACGCTCTATGTGTTCCGACTGCCTTGATGCATTCAAACCGACGGCACTGGCGAAAAGATCCGCCCCGCGGGCCCTCGTGGCCGGTCTCGTCGCGTTGGTCTGGCTGGTTCTGGCCGGCGCGGCGGATGCGCGGGAACTGCGCGCCTGCGCCGATCCCAACAACATGCCGTTCTCCGACGCCAGCGGCGAAGGCTTCGAGAACAAGATCGCCGAGATCGTTGCGGCCGACCTTGGCGCGAAGCTTACCTACACCTGGTGGGCGCAGCGCCGCGGCTTCGTTCGCAACACGCTGAAAGCGGGGCTTTGCGATCTGGTGCTCGGAACGCCGGCAAATGTCGAAATGCTACGCACCACCTCGCCCTACTACAGATCCTCCTACGTCTTTGTCGCACGACAGGATGGACCGGACGTAACGTCCTTTAACGATCCACGGCTGCGCGACATGCGCATCGGCGTTCAGCTCATCGGCGATGACGGCGCCAATTCGCCGCCGGTCCAGGCGCTCGGCCGTCGCGGCATTGTCGGACATCTCGTCGGCTACCCGGTCTACGGCGACTATTCCGCTCCCAACCCCGCGGCGCGCATTGTGGAAGCTGTCGCGAGCGGCGAGGTCGACGTCGCCGTGGTCTGGGGCCCGCTCGCCGGTTACTTCGCTACGAAGCAAAAGGTGCCGCTCCGGATCACGCCGGTCACACCTCGCATCGATGGACCGCAACTGCCACTGATGTACGACATCTCGATGGGCGTTCGGCGCGAGGACGAGCGACTGCGCGGCGATGTGAATAGCGCGCTCGCCAGGCACAAGGCCGAGATCGACGCGGTTCTGACGCAATATGGCGTTCCGCTTCTCGACATCGCCGGGAGCCCGGTGCGATGAGGCTGGGTCTCGCGACGCTGCTGTCCGTGACGCTCGCCTTGGCGGCATGCCAGCGCGAGGAGCGGGACACGCGCCCGCAACCTTCGCTCGGCTCCGGCGGGCAGCCGACGCCCGTGACTACGCTGGAACCTGGCGGCCAAAGGCCCTCCCCCAGCAACAACAAGGCGGCGAGCTTCGAGGCGAACGCCTTTCATCTCAGCGAGGGCAAGCGCCTGTTCGGCTGGTTCAACTGTTCGGGATGCCACGCCAATGGCGGCGGCGGCATGGGCCCGGCGCTGATGGACCAGAAGTGGATCTATGGCAGCTCCATGGAAAGCATTCACGCCACCATCCGCGACGGACGTCCGAACGGCATGCCGAGCTTCCGCAACAAGATCCCCGACGATCAGATCTGGGAACTGGCGGCCTTCGTGCGTTCGCTAAGCGGCAACGCGCCCTCTTCCGCTGCGCCACAGCGAAATGACGACATGATGCCCCATCCGTCGGAAAACCGCATGCCGGATGCCGCCACGCTGGGGAAGTCGCCGTGAAAGGCCTCGCCTCGATGGCGTTTGCCGCGGCAAGCGTCCTTTCTCTCCAGGGATGCGCGGGCTGGCAATCGGCGCTCGACCCGAAAGGCCCCGCGACGAGCGAGTTGGCATGGCTGATCTGGTTCTTCATAGGGCTTTGCTCGGTAGTGTGGGTGCTGGTGATGATCGCTCTCGCCGCACCGCTGTTGATGCGGCCACCCAGGCGCACCGAGCCGCTGATGCTCGACGCCAGCGCCGACCATCGCAAATTGCGCGTTGTGGTCATCGCTGTCGGGCTGACCGCAGCGACGCTGGTCGGGCTGACCCTGCTCAGCTTCTTGGCCAACAGGACGCTTGCGGCAATCGGCTCGAACGCTGCGCTCACCATTCGGGTGACCGGGCACCAGTGGTGGTGGGAGGTGCGCTATGAGGATGCCACGCCGAGCCGCATCCTGACGACGGCGAACGAAATCCACATCCCCGCCGGCGAACCGGTGCGGCTTCTTCTGACCTCGACCGATGTGATCCATTCCTTCTGGATCCCAAGTCTGGCCGGCAAGCTCGACCTCATCCCCGGTCACATGAACGTGCTGGATATCAAGGCGGACAAGCCCGGAACCTATCGCGGCCAGTGCGCCGAGTTCTGCGGCGCGCAGCATGCGAACATGGGCACCTTTATCATCGCCGAGCCGCGGGCAAAGTTCGACGCCTGGTGGAACGACCAGCTGCAGCCGGCCGCGGCCCCGACGGGCGACGAGGCGAAGGCGGGCGCGGACTTGTTTCTCAAGCGTCCCTGCGTGATGTGCCACAAGATCGGCGGCACGCCCGCGGGCGGAACGGTCGCTCCGGATCTCACCCATATTGCCAGCCGGCAAACACTTGCCGCGGGAACCTTGAGGATGAGCCGCGGCAATCTCGCCGCCTGGATAGCCGATCCGCAAGGCATCAAGCCCGGCTCCCACATGCCGGTGGTCGAGCTCAATGGCGACGAGCTCAACGCGATCGTCGCCTATCTCGAGGGCCTGAAATGAGCAGCGCGGACCTGGCCAGCGAACGCGACCTGCCGCCGGAACGTAAGGCGACTGCCAAGGGCGACGTTGCCCCCGAACGTGATGGGCCGCGCGACACCGGCATGGACGATGCCAGCCTTCACCGCTGGCTCGCGCGCACATGGCGGACGCCGCCCGGCATCATCGGCGCGTTGTCCAGCGTTGATCACAAGGTCGTCGCAAGGCGCTATCTGATCACGGCATTCGGGTTTCTGTGCCTGGGCGGGCTGAGCGCCGTCGCCATGCGCATCCAGCTTTCGGGACCGCAACGCGGCCTGATCGGGCCGGACCTCTACAACCAGCTGTTCACCATGCATGGCGTCACCATGATGTTCCTGTTTGCCGTGCCCATCGTGCAGGCGACCGGCATCTATCTGGTGCCGCTGATGGTCGGCAGCCGCAACATCGCCTTCCCGCGCCTGAACGCGTTCAGTTACTGGATTTATGTCTCGGGAGGTCTCTTCGCCTGGGTGTCCTTCGCCCTTTCCATGGCGCCGGATGTCGGCTGGTTCGCCTATGTGCCGCTGTCAGGTCCCGAATTCGGTCCCGGCAAGCGCGCCGACGTGTGGGCGCAGATGATCACCTATACCGAGGTCTCATCGCTGGCGGTCGCCGTCGCGACCATTGTCACCGTATTGAAGCAGCGTGCGGCAGGCATGTCGCTGGACAAGATCCCGCTCTATGTCTGGGCGTTGCTGGTGACCTCATTCGTCGTCGTCTTCGCCATGCCGGCGGTCATGGTCACCTCGACCTTCCTGATCCTCGACCGACTGGTCGGAACGCATATTTTCAATCCAGCGGAGGGCGGCGACGCCCTGCTGTTCCAGCACCTGTTCTGGTTCTTCGGTCACCCCGAGGTCTACATCATCTTCCTGCCGGCGACAGGCATCGTCTCCGCGATCATTCCCGCTTTCGCTCGAAGGCCGGCGTTCGGCTATCTCGGGCTGGTCCTGTCGTTGATCGCGGTCGGCTTCCTGTCGTTCGGTCTCTGGGTCCACCACATGTTCGCGACGGGATTGCCGAAGCTCGGTGCAAGCTTCTTCACGGCATCCAGCATGTTGATCGCCATTCCCAACGGCCTGCAGATCTTTTGCTGGCTGGCGACCTTGTGGGACGGCAGACCGGTGATCCGTACGCCGTTGCTCTTCGTCTTCGGTTTCTTCTTCATCTTCGTCATCGGCGGTCTCACCGGTGTCATGCTGGCCTCGGTGCCGCTCGACCTGCAGGTGCACGACACCTATTTCGTCGTCGCGCATTTCCACTATGTGCTGATCGGCGGCTCGGTTTTCCCACTGCTGGGTGCCGCCTATTTCTGGTTCCCCAAGATCACCGGCCGCATGATGAGCGAGCGCCTCGGACGCTGGCATTTCTGGCTGGCCTTCATCGGCTTCAACGCGGCCTTCTTCCCGATGCACCTTGTCGGCCTGTGGGGCATGCCGCGCAGGGTCTATACCTATCCGGCCGAGCTTGGCTGGGGGAACATCAACCTGTTCATCACCGGCGGCGCGGTGCTCTTCTTCCTGAGCTTCGTGCTGTTCACCTTCAACCTCGTGCATGGCGCCTTGAAAGGCGCGCCGGCCGGCGACAATCCCTGGGATGCCGGCACGCTGGAATGGGCCACGTCTTCGCCGCCTCCAAGCTATAATTTCGCGCGCATTCCAATCGTCACGAATGTCGAGCCGCTCTGGGCCGAACGCGAGGCCCTTCCCGTCGCCACCGGCCTTCGCGTCGATGTGCGCGAGCTCCTCATCTCGACGGTGGCGGAAGCGCATCCCGATATCCGCGAGAAATCGGCGACGCCGTCGATCTGGCCCTTGTTCGCTGCGATCGCTGTCGGCGGCACCTTTCTGTATTCGATCTTCACGCCCTGGGCGATCGTCTGGGGCGCCGCGCCGATCGCGATCACCCTGATCGGCTGGTTCTGGCCGAAAGATACGCCGGAGGACGAGGAATGAAGCAGCGTCCCGCCGCCGATCTGTCGGGCCTGCCAAGCTTCGGGCTTGGTCCGCGCAGCCCGACCTGGTGGGGTACGCTCGGTTTCATGGCATTGGAAGGAATGGGCTTTGCGCTGGCGGCCGGCGCTTATCTGTATCTGGCGACCTTGTGGCCCAACTGGCGTCTGAGCGCCCCGGAGCCCAACCATTGGCCGGGAACGATCGTGACGCTGCTTCTCATCGTCAGCCTGGTGCCGAACCACCTCCTCAACCGCTACGCCAAGCAATGCGCCATCGGGCCGGTGCGGATCGGCATGGTGGTGATGTCGCTGCTCGGCAGCGCGCCGCTCATCGTGCGCTGGTTCGAGTTTCCGGCCCTGAACATCTATTGGGACACCAACGCTTATGGCTCGATGCTCTGGGTGCTGCTCGGCCTGCACACCATCCATCTGATCACCGATGTCGGCGACACGATCGTTCTGACAGTGCTGATGTTCACGCGCCACGCCTATAGCGGCCGGCGTTTCGGCGACGTCGGCGACAACGTCTTCTACTGGGATTTCGTGGTCTTGACCTGGATCCCGATCTATCTGCTCATCTACTGGGCCCCGAGGCTAGGCTGATGCGCGCGCTGCGTTTGGGAACGTCCTGGGGTGGTCTTGTGTCGGGGCCTCTGGCCTGGGCCATCTCTACGCAGCTGAATTACGCGCTGGTGCCCTGGCAATGTAATCGCCAGGTCCCGGTGGTGCTTTCCGTCGCACTGGTGCTCATGGTGTTTTCGCTCCTCGGCGGCGTCCTGTCGTGGCAGGCGAAGCGGCAAGGCGGCGCCGCCTTCAAACCGGAGCGTACACGCAGCACCGAGCGATTCATCGCCGATCTCGGCATGCTTTCGGCTTTGCTGTTTGCCCTCGTCATCGTCATGCAGGCCAGCGCCGCGCTCATCCTCGACGAGTGCCTGCGATGAGTTTCGAGGCGTTCTTCTCGACCTCGATCTGCTACGGCGCCGGCGCGCCCGAGACCGGGTGGACGCTTGCCCTTCCCATCACGCTTCCGCTGGCCGCGCTCGCGCTGGTCTATGCGACCGGCGCCAACCGGCTGTGGCGCCGCAGCAGCCGAGGCCGACCAGAGCGGATACGACAAACCTTGCTGTTCGCCGCAGGGTGGTGCGTGCTGACGGGAGCGCTGGTCAGCCCGATCCATGCGCTCGGCGAGCGGGTCTTTGCCGCTCACATGATCGAGCACGAGCTGCTGATGGCGCTGGCGGCTCCGCTGCTGGTTGCAGCCCGCCCCGGCGCGGCACTGGTATGGGCATTACCGGTCGCGTTTCGGCAGAGAACGGGAAGGCTCACGCATGGCAAGATGCTGCAGGCGGTCTGGGCCTTCGCCAGCCGCCCTCTCAACGCAACAATCATCCACGCGATCGCCATCTGGATCTGGCACATCCCGTTCCTGTTCGAGGCAGCCCTGCAGCGGGGCGTGCTGCACTATACCCAGCATGCGAGCTTCCTCGGCACTGCCTTGCTGTTCTGGTGGGCGCTTCTGCCCCGTTCCGGTCGGCAGCAGGCCTATGGCAGCGCTGTCATGCATCTCTTCTTCACCTCGATGCACACCGGCCTGCTCGGCGTGCTGCTGCTGCTGTCGCCCAAACTATGGTATCCGGAAAATGCCGGTGGCGCAGCGCTGTGGGGTTTAAGCCCGATCGAGGACCAGCAGCTTGCGGGTCTGGTGATGTGGGTTCCGGCTGGCCTGATCTATGGCGGAGCCGCTTTGCTGCTCGCCGGCCTCTGGATAAGCAAGAGCGGAACCAGGGAGGCGACGCATGCGCTCCGATCTGGCTAGACTGATCGCCGGCGCCCTCGCCGCCATGATCGTAGTTGCCGTAGCCGTCGCCGCCGTGGCCTTATGGGCCGACCGGCGTGATCGTGTCCGGCACGAGTCGGACGCGGCAACCGGCGGCGTGGGCGCGCGCGCCATTCCGATCATGACCGCGAACGGCTGCTCCGGCTGCCATACGATCCCTGGCGTGCCGGGCGCGCAAGGTCAGGTCGGCCCGCGCCTCGACGCCAGCCTCGCCGGCCGGGTCATTATCGGCGGCGTGCTGGCGAACAATCCGGAGAACCTGATCCGCTGGATACGCGGCGCCAGAGAGGTTAATCCGCACACCGCCATGCCATCGACGAGGATCACCGAGCAGCAGGCGCGTGATATCGCGGCCTATCTCTATGCTTTGAAATAATTGAACCCCGCCGCGCCGGAACCTGGGCTGTCACGCAACCTTCGACAGGACGCTGATATCGCATCTGGCGAGGCCATATCGCCAGCGATGGTTCGTCGCCGCGACACGGCTCTGGTAAAAAAGCGTGAGCTGTTCGCCCTCGATCATGACGGTCGAGTGACCGTTTTCTCCTGGCCCGCCTGGATCAAGAACCGGACCGATCGAAACGTACGGTCCGGTAACCTCGGCGGCGATGGCGAAAAACACGCGTTGTCGGCTGCCTCGCGCTCCCCGCGGAAGGAAGCACGTGGCGTTCAGAAGCACGCGGCCATCGGGGAGCTCGACCAGTTGGGCGCCTTCGATCCCCCACTCGTAGTCGGGATCATCGCGCGTATTGTGGTGTGGGATCTCACTATGGTCGAGGATCTTGCCCAGCCGCTTCCAAGGTCCGAACCACGAGTCCGACTGGCTGCGCGCCAGGTAGACATCGGGTTGCGGCACACGACTGAATTTCGGCATGCCGGAATAGACGATGTAGCGCTTGCCGCCGATGATCGCCGGATGCGGATCATAGATCCCATCTTCGTCCGTGCCAGGGATCGACAGGATTGCCGGGTTGAGCACCACCCAGTTGAAGCCATCATTCGACACCGCGTGCTCACAGCGGCCGCCGGACTTCATGAACTCGGTCTGGATGAACATGTGGAAGACGCCGAGCTCGTAGACAACACCGGGCGCGGCAACGCCCGATCCTGTGACAGGAAGCTCGATGGGCTCGTGCTCCGTCCAGGGACCATGCAGCTCCGGCGCGGTTGCGTGAAGTATCTTCCAACTCTCGGTTGTTACCGTGCCGCTCGAGCCGAAGACGTGCCAAAGCCTGCCGTCAAAGACGGGGCATGGATCCTTGAGATCATCCACCGCCTGCGGATGGAAGAGCGGGAACACATTCGTCTCGAACTCGATCTTCATCACTTGCCCCAGCAATTGCCGGCCGTTTGAGGCTCGTTTGGCTCCGGTCCAGGCGAATCGTTGGAGCCGTCGAACAGCTTAGCTGCCCGATGCTACCGAAATACGGCCACCGAGTGACCGTCCCCAAGAACCTGCGTGCGAATCTTGGCTCCACCTCCCAAAGGGGCAGCAGCACCGCGGCATGATCCTTCGCCGCTTTAACGGTTCGCGGCTGGAACAAGTTATTCGACGGAAAGTTAGACGGAAAGGTGGATCTCGCCTCCGCTGCCTGCGATTAACAAATGTTAATCGCAATATACATCGTTCTGCCACTAGGGAAAATTTGTATGGACGCGGCAATAAGAATACCAACTCGCAGAAAAACCACGAAGACGCAAGACTTACTGGTATGCTTCTCTCATTTACGATGGAATTTTGTCTATCAGCGTCCACAACATATTCTTACCTTAGCCGCGAAGGAACATGAGATTATCTATTTCGAGGAACCTGTTTTCGAGGAGCGCTCGCATCCTTCGATGCGTTTCTCAGAGGTGGCGCCGGCAATTCGGGTCGCGACTCCTCTGCTTCCAATTGGCACAAGCCCGGCCAGAGCTGATGCCGTGCAGCGCAAATATCTCGACCGGATCATCGCTTCGACGCCGCACACTAACCTGACCGCCTGGTACTACACGCCCATGGCCCTACGCTTCAGCGCGCACATCAATTGCGATGTCTGCGTCTATGACTGCATGGACGAACTTTCGGCGTTCAAGAATGCGCCAACCGAGCTGGCCATGATGGAGCGAGCCCTCTTCGGGCGCGCCGACGTGGTCTTCACCGGCGGCTTGAGCCTCTTTGAAGCGAAGCGCTGCCAGCACCGTGCCATCTATCCGTTTCCGAGCAGCATCGACGTCAGCCACTTCCACAAGGCAAGGACACCCGGCAAGGACCCTGCCGATCAATTCGGCATTCCTCATCCACGGGTGGGCTTCTTCGGCGTCATCGACGAGCGCCTCGACATCGATCTCGTGGCCCAGGCCTCCAAGGCGATGCCAGACGTGCATTTCGTCATGCTCGGTCCGGTGGTCAAGATCGACCCGAGCAGCCTGCCGACAGCGGGCAATCTGCATTGGCTCGGCGGGAAAGCCTATGCCGACCTTCCAGATTATCTGCGCCACTGGGACGCCGGCTGGATGCCGTTCGCGCTCAACGAGGCCACTCGCTTCATCAGCCCGACAAAAACGCCTGAGTTCCTCGCCGCTGGCCTGCCGGTGGTCTCAACAGCAATCGTCGATGTTGTGCGAACCTACGGCGCAGCCGGGCTCGTCGACATAGTGGACGCCGAGGACGTCGACACCAAGCTGCGATCCGTCCTTAACCAATCGCGCGAGGCGCGGCTGTCGCAGGTCGATGCCTATCTCGCGGACATGTCCTGGAAGCGCACATGGAATGGCATGGCCGCTCACATCAGGAACGCCAGTGCTCGGAAAAAGGTCGTCCCGTTCCGCAGGAGCGCCTGACCATGTTCGACTGGCTGATCGTCGGCGCCGGCTTCGCCGGCAGCGTTCTCGCCGAACGCATTGCCTCGCAGCGGGGAGAAAGCGTTCTCCTCATCGATCGCCGCAATCACATCGGTGGCAACGCCTATGACTGCTACGACGAAGCAGGCATCCTCATCCACCGCTACGGGCCGCACATATTCCATACAAATGCGCGGTCCATCGTGGATTATCTGTCACACTTCACGACATGGCGGCCGTATGAACATCGTGTGCTGGCGGCGGTCGACGGAATGCTTCTCCCGATCCCCATCAATCTCGATACGATCAACCGCCTCTATGGTCTCGATTTGGATCCGGTGGAACTGGAAGACTTCTTCGCGTCTCGCCGCGAGACCATCGAGGAAGTCCACACGGCCGAGGACGTCGTGGTCAGTACTGTCGGGCGGGAACTCTATGAGAAATTCTTCCGCGGCTACACCAGGAAGCAATGGGGCGTAGACCCCTCCCAGCTCAGCAAATCGGTAACCGCCCGGGTTCCGACCAGGACCAACCGCGACGACCGCTACTTCGGCGACAGCTTCCAGCACATGCCCGCGAACGGGTACACGCGCATGTTCGAGCGCATGCTCAACCATCCCAATATCAAGATCATGCTGCAGACCGATTATCGTGAGGTCCGGGACCGGATTCCGTTCCGCAAGCTGATCTACACCGGCCCTGTCGACGAATTCTTCGACTGGAGACTTGGCCGCCTGCCGTATCGCTCACTGCGTTTCGAGCACGTGACCGTCGACTGTGAACAGTTCCAGCCGGTCGCTGTGGTCAACTATCCGCAAACGGAGGACTTCACCCGGATCACCGAGTATAAGCATCTGACCGGTCAGAAGAACGCCCGGACAAGCCTCACCTATGAATACCCGACCGACATTGGCGATCCATACTATCCGGTGCCCCGGCCGGAAAACGAAGCGCTCTACAAGCAATATGAAGCCTTGTCCGCCAGTCGCCCGGATGTCTGGTTTGTCGGACGCCTTGCGACGTACCGCTATTACAACATGGACCAGGTCGTGGGTCAGGCTCTGGCTACTTTCGCCCGCATTCAGAAGACGGTCCCAATTGGAGGCGCCTTGCAGCCGGCAATGGCTGTGCCGGGCTAAAGCCGCTTGCTACTCCGGCATGCAAGGCTGCGTGGGTCGAGAATGCTTCTCAAACAGCCTCTGCTGCCTCGCCAGTTCATCGGCCATCGACTGACGGGTGCGGCGCGATCCATCCGCATGGATGACGGAGAAAAGACCAACTTCCGCATGGCGTGAATTGTCCCATCCCGGATAAGCCGTGATCGGATAAAGGCAGATTCCCCCGATCGTGACGCCTTGGCTCACGGCGTCACGCACTTCGTCGCACACATAGTGGAGCCATGCCGGGCCTCCCGATCCTTCCGCACCGGTCTCTGCAATGTACATCGGCCGTCGGTAGCGCTGGGCGACCTCGACGAGCATTTCCGACAGAGCCCGGTATTCGTGATGCCCCATCGGGATTGTTGGCCCGTGCAGGTACCACTGATTGTGCGGGTAGAAATTCAGACCGATGACATCGATGAGATCTTCGCTGCCGCCAAGCTGCGGCTCGACGCGCCCCATCAGCATGTCGTACGCTTCGAACTGTCCTTGACGGACTTTTTCAGCCGCCCGCATTTCCGCGCGGCTTCGATCGCGCGGCGCGATGTGAATAAGCGGCTCGGCCCAGATGAACCGGCATTCTGGATCCGCTTGGCGCATGGCTCGTATGCCTTGCACGGCAGCCTTGACGAGGTGGCGTTTGAACCAACCCCTTCGCCTTGGGCCGGCCGGTGGAAAATAGCCCACTTCGACTGCCCAGGCGAAGAACGATATCTCGTTGATCGGGCAGACGAGCGCAGGCTTCCCGCTGACGGCCCGATGCAACCGGACAGCTTCCGCTGCGAAATCGGCATAGCGCTCGATCAGCTCCTTCCCGCCCTGGTCAAGATAATCGGGGGTTCCGTAGTGAAAGACATCCCAGATGACCTGAACGCCGGCGAGATTTGCCGCTTCGATCATCGGCGCCCAACTCGACCAATCGTACACGCCCGGCGCCTTCTCGATCAGGTGCCAGCGTAGCCCGTCACGAACAGTTCTGAGCCCAAGGTTCGCGCAGCCGCGATAGTCGCGTTCTGCGTGAGAATCATGGCCAGTCGCCCGCACGAGATCGAGACGCACGCCATCCTTTCGCCGGTGCGAGGAGCATTCGAAACCGCCCATGAAAAAACTGTCGAATGTGACCGCGCTGGCAGCCGGATTCACGTTTGGGCTAACGGCTTGCGGCACATTCCTACTCCTTGCATTGGCCGGCACGGTCGACCAACGGCCGAAACCCTCTTTGGGTTGGGCAAATTCTTCGTTCTTGCCGCGTGCTGAACGGCGTTCAGCCCAGCGTGATCTCCTGATCGTTCACAACCTCGGCCAGCCGACTGAGGAAACTCACGAGACCGACTTCCGGATCGTCGTTGTCGCCTGTGAGCACGGAGATACCCCAACGCCCCAACACGGCTTCTTCGACGGGGTCTCGGCTCGCCATGAAAATGTATGACGGCGGCCGATCCGCCTCGTAGCCCGAACGGTTCCATGTCTGCCAAAGCCGATGCAACAGCAGCCGGATGTTCAGGTCCGAGAGACTATAGCCGACGAACAGAACCGTGCTGCCCAGCGCATCGGAACGAAACCGCACATCGAGCGGCGAATCGAAGGATAACCGATCGAGATAGTCGGTTTCCGTAAGGACCAGCGAGGAATCGTCATCGAAGTCGCCGTGGAATTTCACGATGCAAGCGACGTCCCGGCGAGCCTTCGAGACATCCCTAGCATTTGCCACCTTCACATATGCGCGGCCGTGTATCTCAAAGGCGACTTCGAGGTTCCGGTCATAGTTGGTGGTGTAGATCACCGGAAAATCCAGCGCGACGATCAGACGATGCAGTTCGGACTCCCGAATCTTCTCCCTCGTCACGGTCCAGTGCCTGTCCATCCAACTACGCAACGGCCCGATGCTGCCATGCTTGATCCGGTAATACTCGGCCAGGGTTTGGAAGCGATCACGCGGTCTCGCCCCATCCAGGCCGAGTTCGCTCGCCATGCGTTCAATCAGCTTCTCCCAGGAAGGCAGCCCCACGCTCATCGAAACACCAGCTCCGACAAAGAGCACCGCATTGCGCTCTCGGATCGCTTTAGCGAGTGGAAGAATCGGGTCCTCGTTCATTGCCGAAGCTGAGTGGGCTGCCGCGGGTGGGGCATGACGCATACTTCCGAACCCGAAGGTGGATGAAGTGTTCCCCGCTCAGCCGCGAAAATGTAGAAGACCGCCGATACTCCCGGTCGGTCTCGGCAAGGTCTCGGAGCTGCCATCGAGCAAGGCAAAGCAGAGACGGACGGGCTGGCTTCGGTCCCTCTCAGCATCGGCGGATCGCCAGCGCGACATCGGTCGCGAACGGTGGCACCTCCAGCTTCAACCTACCGTCCGCTTGCGCCCGCCATTCCGCCGCTTGCGTGCCGGCCGCAGTATCCCAGCCGACTATCCGGTAGCTACCCGGAGCCAGCCCAGGCAGGTCGATCATGACGGGCTCGGTTTGCGCGACGGCCCGCAGCATGCCGTTGGGCCCGATCGTCTCGCGGTGAACCAGCCAGGCCACCGCCTGGGCATCGTCGCCGCAGGCTACCGCCGCGATATCGGGGCGGGAAACCCGCACCCGGCCGCCGAGATGGACACGTCGGAACCCACTCCAGTCGATCAGCGGCAGGAAACCCGCCAGCGAGCGCTGCGCCCGCCGCATGCCGGGTGTGAGCACATGCGGCGTACGGTTCGGCCAGCGCATGCCGCCACCGGCACCGCCGGCAGCCAGGTGCGCCCATTGCATATGGCGGAAATATTCGTCATCGAACGGCTCCGGCAGCGTGATCTTCTTGTCCTTGAAGGTATGGATCGGGCCATGTTCGCTGTCGAGGAACGGCCGGCCATCGCGAGTTTCGGCCAGGGCCTCGCCGACGATCCGCCCCAGGCCGAGCGCCGGGGCCACTGTGTCGCGGGGATGATCGATCGTGCCTTCCTCGTAGATGTGGAGGGAGGCGAAGTCGAGATCCGGATGCCGGAAGATAGGTTCGCGGAGCGGCATGTGCGCCCGCCAGCGAAGCTCCGGTCCGAAGAGCGAAACCGTTTGGGGGTGGGAGCGGCCGTAGAGCGAAATCTCCAGCCGGCGAACGAAAGCACCGAGATCGTGGATGAAGTCGCCGAAATCGTCGGCGCTGCCTTCGGCCTGCTCGGGATGGATCTCGTTCCAGAGGTCCCAAGCGAAGAGCGCGCCGCTGCCGCCCCATCTGCGCACCGCGAATTCCAGCCTTGCCTTGATGGCGCGGCGCGTGGCCGTGCAGACCAGAAAGCGCGAGGGCTGATCCAGCGCGCCGCCGTTCCTCTGATTATAGGGGTGATGACGCCAGTGCCGCCACTGCCAAAATGTATCGAACGGGGTGAGCAGTATTCTCAAGCCGTGCTTTTCACAGAGACGAAAAAGATCGTCCCACAGCCGCACCATGGCAGGGACGAAGCGACCGAGCGGCCGCTCGAAGTAGCGGTGGCGGACCTGAGCATATTCCAGCATCAGCCTGAGGCAGGTGACGCCGCTTTGCCTAAGCCAGCGGAGGTGAGCCTCCACGCCGGCTATGTCCTTGCGCCGGAACAGCCCATTTAGCTCAGGCCAGCTTATCGCGTCATTCTGCCCGATCGGCATCCACGGCTCGCCGTCCTCAGTGGCGAAATACGAGCCGGCCACCGTGATCCACTGCAGACCCGCGGACCGGACAGCGAGTACGCCCTCCGCGTCACTGGTCGTGCTGCCCGTTAATCCCGTATTGTCCAAGTGGCTTTCCGATATTTCCCCAAGGCACTCCAACTTTCTCAGGGGAAAAATGTTCACCGGCGCCGGCGCAAAGATCGCAGCCCGCCCGGGCTTCGTCGCCGAGAGAATGGCCCGTTACAGAAAACGGCCAGCTGATCTGCTCCAGTTCGTTCGACTGAAAACCCTAGCTACGATCGCTCGCCGCGATCCCGGCCGCAGGGGCCTTGGCAGTCCACCGAAAGCCAACCAGATCATAGCGACGAGCAGAGATTCGCCGCGGGATCTCGCCAACCAGGAAGGCCGGCTTCAGGCGATCCTCTGCTGAAGCAGCGGCATGTCTTCGCTCTTCCGCAGACCCGTTGCGACGACCGACACCCGAAACTTTCCGGCCAACGCCTGGTCGAAGATGGCGCCGACGATAATGTCGGCGTCGGCGTCGACCTCTTCGCGTATCCGTGTCGCGGCTTCGTCGACCTCGAAGAGCGTCATGTCCGTGCCGCCGCAGATCGATACGAGCAAGCCTCTGGCGCCCGTCATGGAAGCCTCATCGAGCAGCGGGTTGGCGATTGCTGCCTCGGCCGCCGTCCTTGCGCGGCCCTCCCCCGAGGCTTCACCGGTTCCCATCATCGCCCGGCCCATGTCCCGCATCACCGACTTCACGTCGGCAAAATCGAGATTGATCAGGCCTTCCTTCACGATGAGATCCGTGATGCAGCCGACACCGGCGTAGAGAACACGGTCCGCCATAGCGAAGGCATCGGCAAACGTCGTCCTGGCGTCGGCGACCCTGAAAAGGTTCTGGTTGGGGATGACGATCACGGTGTCGGCGCTTTCGCGAAGGCGTTCTATGCCCTCTTCGGCGGCCTGGGACCTGCGCTTGCCCTCGAACGTGAAAGGCTTGGTAACAACGGCCACCGTCAAAATGCCGGCATCGCGCGCCGCACGCGCAATGACGGGCGCGGCGCCAGTCCCGGTGCCGCCGCCCATGCCCGCCGTGATAAAACACATGTGCGTTCCCGTAAGATGATCCATGATCTCGTCGATGGATTCCTCAGCGGCCGCGCTGCCGACGTGGGGGAGAGATCCGGCGCCCAAGCCCTCGGTCACATGCGCACCCAACTGGATCAGCCGCGGCGACTTCGACATGGTGAGCGCCTGGGCGTCGGTATTGGCGACGACGAACTCGACCCCCTGCAGGCCTTCAGCGATCATGTTGTTGACGGCGTTTCCGCCAGCGCCACCGACCCCGACAACGGTGATCTTAGGTCTCATCTCCAGGATTTCCGGCTTGGCGGTCATTGTGATCTCTCTACGGGACGCAGTGGCTGCGCCAGAGCAACTAGCAAACGAATCAGATGGTCCCGCCAAGATCAGGGAATCAGAGGACAGGCCTCGCCGCAAGGTCAAGCTGAGGGCGTCAAATCGCAAGTTTGCTTCAGGAGCGCCATGGTTCCCGAGCGCAACCCTGCGTGAACCGGTGCCGGTGCGGGGGGCGACGAAAGACAAATGGTTCAGTCGAAGCAGCCTGCGTCCTCTTCCCTGAGATACGTCCGGGCCGCTTTCGACCTTCGCGCGGCCAGCTGCCCTGAGGACCGCGATCCGTCGCAAGCAGAGCCGGAGACGTCCTGCTCACGAGGTTGATAAATCCCGCCGGCTCTCTAAGTTCGCCTTGGGGCACTTGACTTCGCGCTGGTCCGGCAAACGATCGGACTTAGGCGCAAGAACGGTGATTTGTCGATGACAAGCGCGGTGTCGGGCACCTTGGCGGCCCTTTTGTGCTTTCTGTCGATGACCGCTGCTGCTCCGCGTGCGTTCGCCCAGCAACCGACCGTGCAGCCGGCCGGAGCGATCAAGCCGGACGAGAAGACAACCGAAATCAAGATAGGCTATTTACGGGCCTACGCGCCGCGCCTGACGCTTTCCCTGCTGGACGAGCCGCCGCGTGACGAAGGTGTCGCGGGCGCCAATGTCGCCATCGGCGACAACAACACCACGGGCAGGTTCATCAATCAGAAATTCAGCCTCGACGTCACCGAGATAAAACCGGAGGCCGACGCGGTTCAGGCATTCAACGCGTTGAATGCCAAAGGCGACCGCTATGTGATCGCGGACCTCTCGGCCAAGCAGCTGCTGTCGATCGCCGACATCGCCCGCGACAAGGGCGTGCTGATCTTCAACGTGGGCGCCACCGACGACAGACTGCGCGAGGAGGACTGCCGCATAAACGTCTTCCACATCGCGCCGACGCGAAGCATGCTCGCCGACGCTCTGGCGCAGTATCTGATGGTGAAGAAATGGCCGAACTGGGTGCTGCTCTACGGCTCGCATGACGAGGACCGCCTCTATGCCGACGCGTTGCGCCGCGCGGCAGCCCGCTTCGGCGGGCAGATCGTCGCGGAGAAGGAATTCAAGGATACCGGGACGGCGCGCCGCACTGACACCGGAGCCACGCAGATACAGCAACAGATTTCGGTATTCACGCAGGACCTGCCGGAGCATGACGTGCTGCTTGTGGCCGATGAAAGCGAGGTGTTCGGGACCTACGTGCCCTACCGCAGCTGGACGCCGCGGCTCGTCGCAGGCACGGCCGGTCTTGTGGCATCGTCATGGCATCCCGCGAGTGAACAGTGGGGCGGCATTCAAATGCAAAATCGCTTCCTGAAGACGGCAGGCCGGCGAATGATGTCCAAGGACATGTCGGCCTGGACGGCCGTGCGGGCCGTCGGCGAAGCCACCACGCGCACCAATGGTGACGATCCGAAAAAGATCAGCGATTACATCCGCTCGGACGACTTCTCGGTTGCCGCGTTCAAGGGACAGAAGCTGACCTTCCGCAAATGGAACCTCCAGCTTCGCCAGCCGATCCTGCTTGGCGATGCCAAATCGGTCGTCTCGACATCTCCCCAGGAGGGCTATCTCCACCAAGTCTCCGAACTCGACACCCTCGGCATCGATCAGCCGGAAACGAAATGCGTTCTCAGGTAGCGCCGATCGGGAGGAATTCGTGCAGAGCCGAGCTTGCGTACTCGCCATTCTCGCAACCGGCGTCATGGCCGGCCCGGCATCGGCCTACACGGCCTATGTCTCAAACGAGAAGGACAATACGATGACCGTCGTCGATACGGCGACCATGCAGGTGGTCAAGACCGTCGACGTCGGCCAGAGACCGCGCGGCATCACCATCTCGCACGACGGCAAGTTCATCTATTTGTGCGCCAGCGACGACAATACGATCCAAATCATCGATACCACGACGCTGCAGGTCGTCGGCACGCTGCCCTCCGGCGACGATCCCGAATTGTTCGTGCTTTCGCCCGACGGCAAGGCGCTCTACGTCGCCAACGAAAACGACAATCTGGTCACCGCGATCGACCTCGACAGCAAGCAAGTCACGTCCGAGATCCCGGTCGGCGTGGAACCCGAAGGCATGGCCGTCAGCCCCGACGGCAAGACCCTGGTCAACACCTCGGAGACCACCAGCATGGCGCATTTCATCGACACCGAGAGCCATGAGGTAACCGACAACGTGCTGGTCGACACGCGCCCGCGCTTCGCCGCGTTCAAGCCCGACGGCTCGCAGGCCTGGGTCAGTGCCGAGATCGGCGGCACCGTCAGCGTCATCGACAACGCCAAGCGCCAGGTCGTGAAGAGGATCAAGTTCGCGATTCCCGGACTGCGAGCCGAAACCATCCAGCCGGTCGGCATCGCCATCAGCGCCGACGGGAAGAAGGCCTATATCGCGCTCGGCCCGGCGAACCATGTCGCAGTGATCAACACCGAAACCTACGAGGTGGAAAACTACATCCTCGTCGGACAGCGCGCCTGGCATCTGGACTTCACCCCGGATCAGAAGACACTGATCACAACGAACGGCAATTCCAACGACATCACTTTCATCGATACGGCGACCGAGGAGCCGGTTCAGTCGGTCACCGTGGGTCAGCAGCCGTGGGGCGTGGTCATATCGCCCAAATAGAAAAGCAGCCGAAAGATTAAGGCCTGAAGCCGGGGCCAAAGACGTCGAGCGCGCTAGATAGCATCCTGAAGGAGCATCCATGCAGCATGCGAGGACGGCGAAAACGGGGATCGGAGCGGCGGCACTCGATGTCGCCGGCGTCAGCCATTCCTATGGCCCGAAGCGGGCGCTCAACGACGTCTCGTTCTCGATCGCGCCGGCGACTTTCACCGCCCTTCTCGGTCTCAACGGCGCCGGCAAGACGACCCTGTTCTCGCTGATCAGCCATCTCTACGACACGCGCCAGGGATCGATCCGCATCTTCGGCCATGACGTCAGCCGTGCGTCCGGCGAGGCACTCAGGCGGGTCGGCATCGTGTTCCAGGCGCGCACGCTCGACCTCGACCTGAGCGTATACCAGAACCTCTCCTATCACGCCTCGCTGCACGGCATCGGACGGCACGAAGCCCGACAGCGCATTGCAGCGATGATCCAGACAGTCGACATGCAAGGCCGTCAGCATGACAAGGCTCGCAGCCTTTCCGGCGGCCAGATGCGGCGCATCGAGATCGCCCGGGCGCTGCTCCATCGCCCGTCCCTGCTGCTGCTCGACGAGGCGACGGTGGGTCTCGACATCCAGTCGCGCGCGGGCATTCTCGCCACCATCCGCAAGCTGGTCGAAACCGAGGGCATCGGCGTGCTTTGGGCCACCCACCTGATCGACGAGGTTGAAGATGGCGACCATGTCGTCGTGCTGCGGCAAGGTGACCTGGTCGCCAAAGGCAAAGTGGCCGACGTGGTCAAAGCGAGTGGTGCCGCGTCGATCCGCGACGCCTTTTCCAGACTCAGCCGCGGCGAAGCAGCCGGCCAGGCGGAGATCTCGCCATGAGCACTCCCGCAATGCCAGAAAAGGTCGCCGCCGTCACCCCGGTGAAGTCCGACGCGTTCGGCTTTCGTCACTACCTCATCTGCCTCAAAGGCGTCGTCGTGCGGGAAGGGCTGCGCTTCCTGCACCAGCGCGAGCGCTTCATCTCGTCGCTGGTGCGACCGCTCGTCTGGCTGTTCATTTTTGCCGCCGGGTTCCGGCAGGTGCTCGGTGTCTCGATCATCCCGCCCTACAAGACCTACGTGCTCTACGAGGTCTACATCACGCCGGGCTTGTGCGGCATGATCCTGCTGTTCTCGGGCATGCAGTCTTCGCTGTCGATGGTCTACGACCGTGAGATGGGCAATATGCGCATCCTGCTGGTCAGCCCATTTCCCCGCTGGTATCTGCTGGTGTCGAAGATGCTCGCCGGCGTCTCCGTGTCGATCGCGCAGGTTTATGCCTTTCTGATCGTTGCCTGGTTCTGGGGCGTCAAGGCGCCGCCGCTCGGTTACGTATGCGTGCTGCCGGCCCTGTTCCTGTCGGGGATGATGCTTTGCGCGCTCGGCATGCTCCTGTCCTCGATGATCAAGCAGCTCGAGAATTTTGCCGGCATCATGAACTTCGTGATCTTTCCCGGCTATTTCGCGTCGCCGGCGCTCTATCCTTTGTGGCGCATCCAGGAAGCGAGCCCGCTGCTTTACAAGCTCTGCCTCGCCAACCCCTTTACCTATGCCGTCGAGTTGATCCGCTTCGCCTTCTACGGGCAGATCGATTGGGTGTCGCTGGGCGTCGTCGCCGGCTGCACGCTGCTGTTTCTCGGGGGGGCCATCATCGCTTATGACCCTTCGCGCGGACTGATAACCCGCAAACAAGGCGCGGGAGGAAACGGTTGATGGAACGGATGCGCCTGGTTCGCAGCCTGGTTGCGGCTGTCATGCTCATGCCCCACGCCGGCGCCACGGCCGCGAACACCGATCCGGACTGGGCCCTGCATGCAGCGCAAGGTGCCGCAACTGGTCGCCGGGGTGAGCTTGATCGAACGGGAGAGACACGAAGCTAAGGAACTCATCCCTGAGCTAGGCAGTTGTGTTTTGTTCCTGGGTTTTGGCTGTTTGAGAACCCAGCGTTTCATTTGTCCGTTTGTGAGGTGATGGATGAGCCATTGCATTGCCCGCAATGGCGCCAATGAGGGCCGGTCCCTTCGGGCTGGCTAAAGAGGAGAATGCAATGAAGAAGAAGAGCTGGAAGAAACCGACGATGTGCCAGGTTGCCGCGGGCTTCGAGATTTCGCGGTATCTGCCTGCTGAAACGCCTCCCAGGAAGTAGGCCGCAGAGCTGCGTGTCCCTGGCTGTGGGGGCATGCATCCCCTTGCCGCTTGAGGTCGTCGAGACGGGGGCTGCCGCGGGAAGCGCGGGTGCGAAGCCGTTTGCCACCGAGAATTTGGCGCCGGTCAAATGGGCCGCAGAGCAGGCATCGCCATGCGCGTGAAGATCATAGGATCGGCGGCGGGAGGCGGCTTTCCGCAATGGAACTGCAACTATCGCCTGAGCCGCTCGGCTCGGAGCGGCATGGCTGGCGTGCATTCGCGGACCCAGTCGTCCATTGCCGTATCGGCTGACGGGACAGGCTGGGTTCTGTTCAACGCGTCGCCCGACATTGGCCGGCAGATTGCGCAAACGCCCGAACTGCAGCCCGCGGCCGATGCGCCGCTGCGCTCGACGCCCATCCGCGCGGTCGTGCTGACGAATGGCGACGTCGACCATGTCGCCGGCCTGCTCAGCCTGCGGGAGCGGCAGCCCTTCGCAATCTATGCAACGGCACAGGTGCTGGCGACGCTGGCGGCGAATTCGATCTTCAACGTTCTCGATCCGGCGATCGTGCCGCGCCGCCTTCTGGCGCCAACGGAGCAAGTGGCGATCTGCAACGCGGACGGCCAGCAGACCGGCGTGGTCGTCGACGCCTTTCCCGTGCCCGGCAAGATCGCGCTCTATCTCGAGCAAAGAGGCGATCCAAGCGCCGATTTCAGCTCCGACACGGGCGCCACGATCGGCGTGCGTATCAGCGGGGCTGGAAGTCGCGCTGCTTTCTTTTACATTCCCGGCTGCGCGGGCATCGATGCCGCCCTGCGCACGCGTCTGGCGGACGCCGCCTGCCTTCTGTTCGACGGCACTGTCTATACAGACGACGAGATGATCATCGCCGGCGTCGGCCAGAAGACCGGTGCGCGCATGGGGCACATCGCAATGTCTGGAGAAGCGGGTTCGATCGCCGCCTTGGCCGATGTGAGGACCGGCCGCCGCGTCTTCATCCACATCAACAATACCAATCCTGTTCTCGACGAGAGTTCCGCCGAACACGCGGCGGTCAGAGCGGCTGGCTGGGAAATCGGGAGCGACGGAATGGAGATCGAACTTTGAGCGACTTCCACGACGCGGCGCGACATGGTCTGTCCAAGAGCGAGCTCGAGGCCGTGCTGCGGCAGGTCGGCGCCGAGCGTTATCACAACCGCCATCCCTTTCATCACAGGATGACCAGTGGCGTGCTGACGAAGGCCGAAATGCAGGCCTGGGCATTGAACCGCTACTGCTACCAGGCCGTCATTCCGCGCAAGGACGCCATGATCCTGGCGCATGCCGAGGATCCGGCGTTTCGCGCCGCCTGGCGCAAACGCATCGAGGATCACGACGGCGAGGACGGCTGGAGCGGCGGCATCGCGCGCTGGCTGCATCTGGCGACCTCGCTCGGGCTCGATGCCGAAGCCGTCAAGAGCGAAAGGCTGGCGCTGCCGGCGACCCGCTTCGCCGTCGGCGCCTACCTTTCCTTCTGCACGAACCGCACGCTGCTCGAGGCGGTGGCATCGTCGCTGACCGAGATGTTCTCGCCGATCATCATCGGCGAGCGAGTGCCGGCGATGCTGGCCAAATACGACTACATCACCGACGACACGCTGGCCTATTTCAGCCGGCGGCCGGAACAGGCATCGCGCGACGCCGACTTCGCCCTCGCCTATGTGCTGAGCCACGCCGACACGGCCGAGCGCCAGCAGCGGGCGATCGATGCGCTGGTGTTCAAATGCGATATATTGTGGGCGATGCTCGATGCACTCCAACATGCCTATGGCGCGCCGGGAAACGTCCCTCCGGGCGCCTTCCAGCCGGAGGCAACCCGATGATGGCGCTGCGCGAGAGAGCCATCGTCTCCTTGCAATCAATGCCATCGCTGCCGAGGCACGTGCGTATTCAGTACGACCCCGTGCGGCAGGTCTTCGCCGTGCTTTCGCCGGAAAAGGTATTCTGGCCGAACGATATCAGTCTCGACATATTGCGCCGCTGCGACGGGCGGTCCGCGGTCGGCTACATCATCGCTGGTCTTGCGGCCGATTACGATGCTGAACAGGAGGCCGTAGCGGCCGATGTCATCGCCTTCCTGCAGGAATGGTCGGACAAGCTGCTGGTGAAGCTATGAGCGAGCCGCTTCTGCCTCCGATCGGCATGCTGGCGGAACTGACGCATCGCTGCCCGCTGCAGTGCCCTTATTGCTCCAATCCGCTCGAATTGCTCAAGGCCAATCGTGAGCTCGACACCCAGACCTGGCTCGTTCTTTTCTCGCAGGCCGCCGATCTCGGCGTTCTGCAGGTGCATCTGTCCGGCGGCGAGCCGACGCTGCGCCGCGATCTCGAGCAATTGATCGCCGGGCTTTCGGCGCGCGGTGTCTACACCAACCTCATCACCGCCGGCATCAACATTGCCGAGGGCCGGATCGCGGCCTTTGCCGAAGCCGGGCTCGACCACCTGCAGCTGAGCTTCCAGGGCGCCCGCCCGGCGACGACCGACCGTATCGGCAACCACAGCGGCAGCCACGAAAAGAAGCTGGAGACGGCACGCCGCGCCCGCGCGGCCGGGTTGCCGCTCACCATCAATGCGCCGATCCATCGCCACAACATCGAGGAAGTGCCGGAATTCATCGACCTGGCTCTTTCGCTGGACGCCGAACGGCTCGAGATCGCCAATGTGCAGTATGCCGGCTGGGCGCTGGCCAATCGCAATGCGCTGATGCCCGAACGCGCCGCGGTCGAGCGGCAAGCGGAGATCGTCGCGGCGGCGCAAGAACGGCTTGCCGGCGTCATCAACATCGATTTCGTCCCGCCGGATCATTTCGCCGTCTATCCCAAGCCGTGCATGGGCGGCTGGGCGCGCGACGCCTTCATCGTGACGCCCGACGGCACGGTGCTGCCCTGCCATGCCGCGCAGACCATTCCTTCGTTCCGCTTCGAGCGTTTCGGAGAGCGCTCGCTGGCCGAGATCTGGACCGATTCACCGGCATTCAATGCCTTTCGCGGTACCGAATGGATGCTGGAGCCGTGCCGAAGCTGCGAGCGGCGCGAGATCGATTGGGGCGGCTGCAGATGTCAAGCGATGGCGATTGCCGGCGATGCCGCCGCAACGGATCCGGTCTGCATCAAATCGCCGATCCATGCCCGGGTGGGCATGCTCGCCGACGAAACGCGGCGCGCCGCGGCAGACAATGCGGCGGGCGAACCCTTCATTTACCGTCGGATAAGAGCTGTGGCGGAGCTCGCCTGACCGTCTTCTCGTAGGTAGGTCCCCAATAGGATAAACCGGAATTCGGCATGGCGGGATTTGGGCGAAAGCGCGTCGCCTGAATCCGTTCCGGCACGACGCGCTTTAGAGAGGGTCAAGGCGCAGTTTGTCCCGGGCGATCTTCCAGGCGGATTCGACGTGGCGCCGTGCCGCGGCTTCCGCCTCCTGCGGCTTACGCGCCCGGATCGCATCCATAATCGCGTTCATCTCGGCGATCGCCGGCTCGCGACGGTTTGCCGAGGCGATCGTCATCGAACGCAGCTGGTTGATGCGCACATTCAACCCGCTGACGATCTCCCAGGCGACACGCTTGTCCGCAGCCTCGAAAAGCGCTTCGTAGAACTTCGTCGTCGCGCGCATCACTGCCGGCGGCTTGCCCGAGGCCCAGGCCTCGAAGAGCTCGCCGAGGGCGTGCTCCAGTACGGCCAGTTGGCCATTGGTGGCCGATTGCGCGCAGGCGCGCGCCGCGATGCCCTCGAGCAAAGCCCTGAGCTCATAGATCTCGTCGGTGCGGCCGATATCCGGTTTGGCCACAGCCGGACCATGCCCGGGGATCATCTGCACAAGGCCTTCAGCCTCCAGCTGCCGCAGGACCTCGCGCACAACCGATCGGCTGACGCCGAGCTGGTCGCAAAGCGGCCGCTCGACCAGCCTTTCGCCGGGCTGGAAATGAAAATCCATTATGGCCTCGCGCATGCGCTCAAGGGCCAATGTTCTCAAGGTTTTGGCGCTGCGATCGATGCGAAGCGTGTCGTCCTGCATGTCTCTGCTCCCTTGGCCGCCACGAAAACAGATTCCATGGCCGGTTGACAAGGTATTTGGTGCTCCATACTATGGTATACCATAAGACGACAGAGAAGTTGGCGTTTTCTCGAGCGCCACCTGACAGAGGTTTCCATGCAGCCGGCCATTCGCAAGATCGTCACTTACAGCGAGAACACGCTGATCGAAGGCGGCAAGGCAGCATCCAAGCCGCTGCGCCTGATCGGCGTCGCCGCCGTGCTGACGAACCCCTGGGCGGGTCGCGGCTTCATCGAGGATCTTTCGCCCGAGATCCGCGCCTTTGCGCCGGTGCTTGGAGAAACCCTGACCCGCGAGATCGTTGCCGCCGCCGGCTCGGCCGAGGCGATCGAGGGCTACGGCAAGGCCGCGATCTGCGGCACGTCGGGCGAGATCGAGCATGCCTCGGCGCTGATCCACACACTGCATTTCGGCAATCACTATCGCCGCGCCGTCGCCGCCAAGACCTATCTCGCCTTCACCAATCTGCGTGGTGGGCCGAACACACCGATCATGATTCCGCTGATGGACAAGAATGACGAGGGCCGCCGCTCGCACTATCTGACCGTGCATTTCCAGATCGGCGACGCACCGGCGCCGGACGAGTTGGTCGTGGCGCTCGGTGCTTCGATCGGCGGCCGTCCTCACCATCGCATCGGCGACCGCTATCAGGACCTCAAGGAAGTGGGCGACCTGCATGGCTGACGCCGTCGCACCTGGATGGACCCGGGCAGCCGCGCCCGACGGAACCGGCTTTATCCGCGCCGGATCGGGCGCGCCGGTGCTGTTCATCCACGGCGTCGGCATGAACGCGACGATCTGGCAGCCGCAGATCCAGCGGATGGCTGACCGCTTCGACCTGATCGCCATCGACATGCTTGGCCACGGCCGCTCGCCGCTGCCGCCGCAGGAGCCGGAACTCGCCGACTATGCCGCGCAGGCGATCCGGCTGCTCGATCATCTCGGCCTCGACAAGGTGTCCGTCGTCGGTCACTCGATGGGGGCTTTGGTCGCGCAGGAACTCGCGCTGCTAGCGCCGGAGCGCATCCGCCGTGTCGTGTCGCTCAATGCCGTGTTCCGTCGTCCGCCTGATCTGGCCCAAGCCGTGCTCGAGCGCGCGGCGGCGCTCACCGGCCACGGCGATGCGGCGGGGGTCGCCCAGACCATCGCCCGCTGGTTCGGCGATCCGGTTCCGGCCGAGCTCACGGCGGCGGCCGGGAAGGCGGCGGCAGCGTTGAGCGAGGTCGATCCCGAAGGCTACGCCCGCACCTATCGCCTGTTCGCCCGTGCCGACGGCGACCACGCCGAGCGCCTGCAGACCCTGGCCATGCCGGCGCTGTTCATCACCGGCTCCGAGGACAAGAACTCCTCGCCGGCAATGTCGGCCGCCATGGCCAGGCTCGCGCCGCATGGCCGCTGCACCGTTCTCGCCGGCCAAAGGCACATGATGGCGGCGGCGGCACCGGATCTCACCTCACGATGCATCGCCGAGTTCCTGAACGAAGGTGAAAGCCTGGAGCAAGGAGCAGCAGCGGACGCCAGCTTCGACAGCGGCGAGTTCCGGCGTGCGCTCGGCTCCTTCCTAACAGGCGTCACCATCGTCACCACGATCGGCGCGGAAGGCGAGCCGCGCGGGTTCACCGCCAACTCGTTCACATCGGTGTCGCTTGATCCGCCGCTGGTGCTGGTCTGCATCGCCCACAAGGCGCTCGGTCATCCGGTGTTCGCGACATCGAAGAGCTTCGCCATCAACATTTTGAACGAGACCCAGAAAGCGGCCTCCGGCATCTTCGCCTCGAAGGCAGCGGATAAATTCGCGTCGGTCGACTGGCGCCCGGGGAAGACCGGCAGTCCGGTTCTCGACGGCTCGGTCGCAACCTTCGACTGCGATATGGAGCGGTTGGTCGAGGCGGGCGACCATTCGATCCTGATCGGCCGCGTCCGCGACTTCCAGCACAATACCTCGCAGCCTCTCGGCTATTGCCGCGGCGCCTACATCACGCCCGGGCTCAGTCAGGAGGCGCTGGCCGCCGCCCAGCCCGGCACCGATGTCGGCGCCATCCTCGAAAACGGCGGCCGTATCCTGTTCCTCGAAACGCCAGACGGCTTCCTCGAACTGCCGCGCGGCCGGGGGCTGGGCTCGGCAAGCGACGGCAAGAGCCTCAACGGGCTTCTGGCCGCAAAGGCCATCGAGGCCCAGCTCGGCTTCCTCTTCGCCGTATGGGACGACGCGGGCAATCCCTCGCGCACCCATGTTTACTATCGCGGTACCTTCGACGTGCCGGCTTCCAGCGATCGCGGCATCCGGCTGATCGACATCGACGCGATCGACGGCTTGAAGATCGCCGATCCGGCCATCCGCTCGATGCTCACCCGCTATGTGCGCGAATGCACTGAAGACGCATTCGGCGTCTATGTCGGCAACGAGGTCGAAGGCGAGGTAAGGCCGCTCGCCAGGACCGTCGTCCTCAATACAGGTGACCAGGGATGAAGTTCTCGCTTTTCGTGCATATGGAACGCTCGGATCTCGTCAAGCCGCATTCGGAGTTGTTGCGCGAGCTGGGTGAGCTGGTCCTACTGGCGGAAGAGGCGGGCTTCGAGACCGCCTGGATCGGCGAGCATCACGGGATGGAGTTCACCATCTCGCCCAATCCGTTCATCAACATCGCCTATCTGGCGGCCAAGACCAGCCGCATCCGCCTCGGCACCGGAACCATCATCGCGCCCTTCTGGCACCCGATCAAGCTTGCCGGCGAGGCGGCGATGACCGACGTGATTGCCGGCGGCCGGCTCGACATCGGCATCGCCCGGGGCGCCTACAGCTACGAATATCAGCGGGTCTTCCCCGGGCTCGATGCCTGGGGCGCCGGGCAGCGCATGCGCGAGATCATTCCGGCGATCCGGGGTCTCTGGGACGGCGACTACGAGCACTGCGGCGAATTCTGGCAGTTCCCGCCAACCACCTCCTCTCCCAAGCCGCTGCAAAAACCCTACCCGCCGATCTGGGTGGCGGCGCGCGATCCGAACTCGCACGACTTCGCTGTCGCCAACGGATGCAAGGTCCAAGTGACGCCACTGGCGTCCGGCGACGATGAGGTTGCAAGCCTGATGCAGCGGTTTAACGACGCCTGCGCCGCGCATCCTGAAATCCCGCGTCCGGAAATCATGCTCTTGATGCACACGTTCGTCGCCGAGGACGCCGCCGATGCCGATCGGCTGAGCCAGGATCTGTCGAACTTCTACTGCCAGTTCGGCGCCTGGTTCCAGAACAAGAAGCCGGTGCACCAGGGCATTTTGGAACCGCTGAGCGCCGAAGAGATCGCGGCCATGCCGCAATACGCGCCGGACAAGATGCGCCAGAACCTGGTGATCGGCGAGGCGCACGAGGTGGTCGCGCGGCTGAAAGCCTATGAGACGCTAGGCTTCGACCAGTACTCGATCTGGATCGACAGCGGCCTTTCGCACGAGCGCAAGAAGAAATCGCTGCAATTGTTCATCGACCGGGTGATGCCGGCCTTCATCTGATCGCGAACGAACGGGCAAGGCCATGACCGACGCCGCATTCAGGAACTTCATCGACGGCCGCTTCGACGAGCCGTCGGCCAGCTTCGACAGCGTCGATCCGTCGACCGGTGCGCCATGGGCGAAGATGCCGGCTGCAAGCGAAGCCGATGTCGACCGCGCCGTCGAGGCCGCGCATCGTGCGCTGCGCACCGGCCCTTGGGCGTCGATGACAGCAACCGCGCGAGGCAAGCTGCTGGTC
>NZ_RZSN01000350.1:0-1976 GCF_003997315.1 Mesorhizobium sp. M1A.F.Ca.IN.020.04.1.1 | reverse complement strand
GACCTGGGACGCGCTCGGCATCCCCTATGCCGCCTCCGGCCGCCCGGCCGTCGCCAAGAGCGACCGGATTATTCCACTCCTGGTGCCGAAATCAGGCGGGTAGCAAGCATCCGATCGGGTAACGATCATTGAGGAGGAAATGCCAATGTTTCGCGATCGCGAGGAGGCGGGACGAAAGCTCGGGGCCGAACTGGAAAAGCTTCAGCTCGAGAACCCGATCGTGCTCGCATTGCCACGGGGCGGCGTACCGGTCGCCGTCGAGATCGCAAAGGCCCTCAAGGCACCACTTGATCTGGCGATAGTGCGGAAGGTCGGAGCGCCGGGAAATCCGGAACTGGCAGCCGCCGCAATCGTTGATGGCGATCCGCCGGACGTGGTGCTCAACCGGGACGTCGTGGAGGCTTATTCGCTCGGCGATGACGAACTTCGGGTGCTGGTCGCAAAGGAACGTCCGGAGCTCGAGAGACGTCGTACCGCATATCGCGGCAAGCGCGCTCCTTTGGAGATATGCGGCAAGACGGTGATCATCGTTGACGACGGCGCGGCCACCGGGACGACGATGAAAGTCGCGATCCGCGCGCTTAAGAGACGTTCACCTCGGCAAATCGTCGTAGCCCTCCCGGTGGCATCGCCAGAGACGTTGACCGATCTTGCCTACGAAGCCGACTGGACCGTCTGCCTCAGCGAACCGGCGCATTTCCGGGCGCTCAGCCAAAATTACCTCAAGTTTCCTCAGCTCTCAGACGATGACGTGGTTTCCATCTGGGACGAGGCCGCGCGCGTCCAGAACACCGGTCGACGCGGCAATCCGAGGCGAGATGGCGATGCGGCCGCAGATGGGGACACCGCGACCGCGAAGGAATAGGAGACGCCCATGCTCATCCGCACACTTGCCACGCTGGAATGTACAAAGCTGCTAACGGCCAACCGCTTCGCTCGGCTGGCCTGCGCAAAAGACGGACAGCCTTACATCGTTCCGCTCTATTATGCCCATTCGGACAATCATCTCTATGCGTTCTCGATGTTGGGCAAGAAGATCGATTGGATGCGCAGCAATCCGCTCGTCTCGGTCCAAGTCGATGAGCGGGGCCCCGGCAGAAGCTGGAAGAGCGTGGTTGTCGACGGGCGCTATGAGGAACTTCCGGACCGCGTCGGACACAAGCTCCAGCGCGACCACGCCTGGGCCCTGCTCAGCAGGCATGCGGATTGGTGGGAACCGGGCGCGGTGAAGCCAGGTGCGCCGCAAGCCGCTGCCGACCTGCCGCATGTTTTCTTCCGGATATTTATCGCCCACGTCTCTGGGCGCGAGGCGAGTGACAACTGATCCAAACGGACCAACCAAACTGGGCGGAGCGCCAGCGTCGCGAGGCCCTTGAGGTCTTTCGGGCTGGTGTCGGGTGAATAGGTCAGCGTGACACGCTCGCCGCCGGCGCAATTCATCTTCGGCAAGATCCACTCCATGGCGGGCGCATCAGCGCCGAAGCGGTCGCGTTACACCGCTAGATCGAGCCGCTGAGAGCGGTGGCAGTCGAGCCATCCGGCCGTGACGGACATACCCGCCTCGATCAGCTCTTTGAAGGGTCCAGCCGGTGCTCATGGTGGCGATGTAGGCAGCGAAGATCCAGTTCGCCAGAACGGCTGGAGCCCACTCCTGAGGGAGGGTCGAGCGGGCTCCGTTGCTTGCCTATCAGACGGCACGGATAGACTGGGAGGACACACCGTGCCGTCCAATCAAATAACCGCCTGCCCGTCACGATGTTCCAGTCGGGCGGCTGACCCGACTAATGCACGGGCTTCAGTCGCAAACAGCGAAAGTTGCGAGTCCGCTAATATGGATGCAGAATTAAACCCCCACCTTCAAGCGGTGGGGTGGCCCGACCCGCGATATCCTGTGTCACCTAGGTTAAGCGGGCCGGGCCGCAGAGGTTCCTGCTGGGGTGCCCGATGCGTTCTCAGCCAAACAGTATCTCGAACCC
>NZ_RZSN01000349.1:0-2003 GCF_003997315.1 Mesorhizobium sp. M1A.F.Ca.IN.020.04.1.1 | reverse complement strand
AAGGGACGTGCTCGCGGGAGGCACTGCGGCGATCGTCGGAGGGCTTCAGCTCAGCAGCATTGCGGCAGCGGCGAAGACGAAGCAGGCGCAACAAGCCAGCGCGCCTCGTTGACGCTGCCGTCCATTAGCTACTCCTGATCATCGTTCCGCGAGGGAACGGAATCGGCCTCGGCTGGGTTCCTCAGGCATAGGTCCTTCGGCGGGCCGGAATTAAGACCTATGGCAAGGGGTCGCGTGAAGTCTTGCGATCCTGGCGGAAAAGGTGCAAGGGTCAAAATGGGTAGAGCAATGGGCGAGATCGTCGAAGACCCTAACTGGTCGCGGCGCTCGGTTGGGCAAATGTATTTTCCGCAGTTTCTTGTGGGAATGACGGCAACGCTTCTGGTGGTTCTCGGCTGGACGTTCATGTCCACCGGGTCCGTCTGGCAGTCGCTTGGCTGGACGTTCCTGGCGGGCGTGGTGCTGCAGGCAGGCTACTTCGTGGCCGTGCTGTGGCTCGTGCAAGCCGAAGGCCGGGCCACGGACGAGAGCAAGGCGAGCGACGCCGGCGCCCCCGCCAAGCTGCCCGGCCCCTTCGAGCGCGACGGCATCGTCCACGCGCTGATCTCGCGGCTGTTCCCGAGGCTGCTGCCGTAAGGCGGCTCAGCGTCCGGCCGAAGCCCCAACGCCGTCATCGTTGGGCGTAGCGACGCGAAGTGGAGCAAAGACCCGAGAACCCACGCTGTGACCTCGTCGAGGAACGCAGCGCGGCAGAATCCTGCACCGTCGTAACGCTCTGAGCTTACGGCCTGCAGTCTGCGCCGCGTCGCTTCGCTCCCTGCTCCGCCACAGGATGACGTGCCAATCTTGGCCGCGTGCGATCGAGCAATTGAGCGCGTCGCACTAGGCCGGTTCAGGCGACGCGCTGTTGGGTGCACCGTTACTGCGCCGGAGCGACCGTGGCCGAGCGCACCGTCTCTGCGGACGAGAAGACGATGAAGGCAAAGGTCAGCACCGCGGCGGCGACGATCAGCGAGCCGATCGCCACGACCGGCTCGATCTCCGGATGGCCTGCGGCCAGCATCCAGTAGAGCGCCGGCAGCATGATCACGAGGCCAACCGTGTAGAGACCGTAGTGGATCATGGCGATGCGGCGCTCGGCCTTGGCCGGATTGAGCGCGTAGTAACCGCCGAAGATCGCGCTGGTCACCCAGCCGAGAAGGTTGATGTGGGCGTGCGCCGGGAAGGCGCCGTGGTCGCCCGAAATCGCCATCTGCAACCCGGCGGCTATGCCCAGGATGAGAAAGATGATGGCCGTCTTGAAGAAAAGCTCCGAAACCCGTGGCATTTTGTTGTCCTCCCAATGCCCTGTGAAATCCCTCACCCGCTAAGTCTACACACCGCAATGCATATTAGCCACACGACAGCGAAGTTTTGGTGTGCATTGCGCACAGCGTCAGGCGAGGCAAAAAGACTCGCAAGGTCGGCGGCGGCGGGGCAGCGCTCCCGGGCCTGCAGTTGTTTTCCCCAATGCAGGGCGGCTCGCAAAAGAAATTGCCCGTTCCCCATTCCAACGCCGGCTTTTATATCGTAGTACGACATTCACAGCGAGATCTCGGGGGTGGCAACCGGGGGCCGGGAGCTGACCACGCAGCTCCCGGTCAAACTCGTTTTCGGCGCGCCGATTTTCGACTACCCGGTCTGCGTCACCGCCGTCGGTTCTGCCACCGTTCCAAATACGTGACACGGCGCCGACCGAAGCCGACGAAAGGTTTCCAGCGATGCAGACGCCGTGAATTTTTAGCTATTCCTTAACTAATGTTATTCGGTCGGTAGACGCCGCATGTTAACCTTCGGGCGCGGGTAGAAGCCGTCTGACCACCTCGGCTTTTGCTATTTGGGCTCGCCTCAACGGCGAGCCTTTTTTTGAATTCCGTCTGTGCCTCGGCGTGGCGTTTCTGCTCGCCGCAACCAGGATCCCCCCGGGCCTTCCCTGGTCTGCAGCCATCGTTCCAATGCATTGC